>CAZWJY010000149.1:0-4776 GCA_964634335.1 uncultured bacterium | reverse complement strand
TCTCAGTTCACCTATATAAGTGGAAAGGACTCCTCCACCATCACCCTAATAGCTCCTTCAGACACAGGGACTTATAACTTCACAGTAGAGGTAAAGGATGGAAGAGGGGGGAGAGATGAGGGGACATTTACAGTTACTGTGAATCCACCCCCTCAGATTCCTGGCGTTCACCTTTTTGACCCGATAAACCCTACTACCTTTAGTCTTGACCTCGTGTGGAATAGATTTACTGGACCAAACTTCTGGAAGTATGAAGTTTACCACTCCACCTCTTCAGGCTTTAACCCCTTCTTATTAACCCCGGATGCTACCCTTGAAGATAGGAATGATACTACCTTTACTGTTAGTGGGCTTGCTAAGGGTACTACCTATTACTTTGTAGTGGTGGTTTATAATCAAGCTGGAACATATGGAATTTCAAATGAAGTCTCAGGAAGGACGAATCAGGAAGCCCCTTCTCCTCCTGTCCTATATGAACCTATAGTGATTGCCCCTGATTCAGTAACCCTTATGTGGAGCTGGCCCTCCTCAGGATTAGAGAGGTTTGACCGTTACGAGATCTTTATGTCTCAGCACCCCAACTTTACTCCTGACTCCTCTACCAAGGTTGGCACTATATTTGATAAAGATGATACGGTCTTTACAAAGAGGGAGATATCTCGGGGAACGAACCCTTATCACTTTAAAGTCTTAGCCTTTATAAAGGGTGAAGAGTATGGAACTTCTAATGAGGTAAGTGCAAACCCTACTGTTATTCATGAGCAGGATATACCTGGCAGACCTCTCAGCATCGACCTCTCTCAGACCTTTGCCTATATAGCTGCAAGGGAAGGGGGTATCGTCTCCATCTCTATAGCCGGTGATATACCTACCTATGTCTGGGATACTACCTTTGCAGCTTATGCACTGGATGTAGATATCGTGGGAAATATTCTCCATGTTGCCTTTGATGGTGCAGGGGTCTATTTCTTTCAAATGAGTGGTGGAAGAGGAACGCTTGTGGGACAGAATGACTCAATACCTGCCCTTTCTGTCTGGGGAACTGCTCATTACTCCTATGTGGGAGGGGGTAGATTCTTGAGAATCGTGGATGTGTCTGTGCCTGGTTTCAATAAGCCTGTAGTAGGTGCAGTCCTTCTACCTGATCAGGCAAACGATATCTGGGTAAGTGGGAATTATGCCTATATAGCATGTGCTAATGCAGGCTTACAGATAGTAGATATTTCAAATCCTGCAGACCCACGGTTGGCAGGTAATCTTCCCCTTATTGGTACTGCAAATAGAGTCTGTGTCTCAGGCAATTATGCTTATATAGCTGCTCAAGACGGAGGTCTTGTAATAGCCAATGTATCAGACCCCAGTAACCCTACCCAAATCAAACAGATACAGGAGTTTAAATTCCTTGGTATCCCTATAACTGCCTATGATGTGTATGTCAATCTACCCTATGTCTATGTGGCAACAGGAAATAATGGACTTATGAAAATTGATGTGAGTGACCCTGTAGACCCTAAACCTCTAACTCTCTATGTCTGGCCAGATGTTGACGCTCAGGCTGTCCGAACAACATCTACCCATGCCTATGTAGGAGATTATAATCATAAGTTCCGTTCGGTGAAGTGGTAGCCTATCCTGAGTAAGGGGTTGTAAGGATATGTAGGCGGCTCTGGATATTAAGGGTTAAGGAGGAGAGTTTAGAAGGCTCTATCTTTCGGAGAGAGATACCTTCAGTCTCTCTTTATATAATCTCTGAGAATTCTGGATGGAGCATAGGTTCACCATTTCCAGAAAGGGTGAGATAGTCAAACTCTTTTTCACTTCTTAAAGCTTCTTCCACCTCTTCCAGGACCTCTTCTGGAGGGGTATAGGTTTCATCTCTTTAATGCCTCCTTATATTTCTTTAAAACAAAGGGGTCTATCTCATCCTCTTCTGCTCTCTTTAACATCTCCCTCTTTCCTTTAAAGGATAATTTTCCCAAGGCTTCCACTGCTGTTCCTCTGATGATGGGGTCTTTGTGATGAAGGAAGTCCTTCAAAGAAAGTTTGAGTTTAATGAGAGTAGCTCTGTCCAAGCTATCCGATTTTTCACCTATCCTCCCCAGGGTGTGGAGGATATGGAAGAGAGGAGGACCCTGAGCCCTTTTCAATTCTTCTATAAGCCAGGGTATGGAGGTATCTCCTATAGATACTAAGGCATTCTCTGCTGCTGAACGGACAGTGAAATACTTATCATCTAAGGATTCAATAAGGGGGGGTATAGAGATTGGGTCCTTCAGTCTTGATAGGGCTGAGGCTGCATATATTCTGGTAGGTTCCCTTTTATCCTTCAGATAAGGGATGATATAAGAGACAGCTCTCTTATCCCCAATCCTACCCAGGGCATAGAGGATCCATCTCGGGTTATATCTCTTATCCCTTAGTAATGGGATAAGGGAGTCTACTGCAGATTTTGCCTTTATATCTCCCAATAAGAATATAGCATTTGCCCTTTTTCTGACTTTCTCATCTCTTATGGCTTTAAATAGACAAGGGAGGATAGAGTCTGGCATAGCCTCTGCAAGTTCTTTTATTGCTCTATACTCAAGTCCACTCTTTGTATCCAGTTTATTTTCACAGATATACTTCACAGCTTCCATTCCTCTCTTCTTAAGCTCCTCCCTTGCCTTTCTCACCTTTAGTTTTGCCTCTCCCACTTCCCATAAGGATGCCTGCTTAAATACCTCTTCAATAGATTTTTTGCTCAAATCTTCTTCCTCCTCTTTCTCTTCTTTTGGTTTTTCTATTCTCTTCATATCTATTCCAGAACCATAGCTTCCCTGAGTCCAGAGAGCCATATCCTCTCCAGGGCTTTTTCTCGGATAAGTATCCTTTCCTCCCAGATCCAAAAATATTCCTACTCCTCCAAAACCCCTTGCCTGGGTTCCTATTCCCTGACCTATATCCTCGGTAGTTAGATATGAGTCATCTCCATCAGAGTCTATGAATATACCCACAGAGTTGGTAAGCCCTATACCTTGACCACCAGATATAGTGTAAGAATCCTTCCCTTGTTTATCAATGAGAATTCCTACAGAGAGGTCATGTCCTTCACCCTGACCGGGTCCCAATCTTGAGAAGTACTCATCATCCCCTTCCATATCTATAAGTGCACCCACGGATAGATGAATTCCTGCTCCCTGAGCATACTCAGTGGCTAAGTAGTGGTCATTTCCCTTTTTATCGTAGAGCATACCAAGGGAATACCAGTAGCTTGTCCCCTGAGCATAGACCTCTGCATTATAGAAGTCATTCCCTTCTCCATCGTATAGAAAACCTATTCCTCCACTTGCATCAGGTCTGAATCCCATACCAAAGCCTTGGGCAAAGGAGCGGTAATCATAGGGTAGGAGGGGGTGGTGGATGTATCTTCCGCCTGCATAGTAGTTATCATTGCCTGAGAAATCTGCAAGAAGTCCATAACCCCATACAGAACCCATCCCCTGAGCCCAGTTATATGACCTGTATACATCATTCCCTTTGAAATCCAAGAGTATTCCAAACCCGAAGTTTGCAGAACCCTGGGCAAAATATCCTGCCTGGTAGATATCATCCCCATTCTTATCAATAATTATACCTGTTCCAAAAATTCCTGTCCCCTGGGCATAATGGGAGGTTCTATAGGTATCATCTCCTGATTCATCTATAAGGATTCCTACCCCAAAAAGACCTGAGCCGAGGTTAAAGATTTTATTGGATTGATAGAGGTCATTACCTGAGAGGTCTATTAAAACAGAGAAGGGATGGGAGAGTATCCCTATTCCACCACCCACCCTTTTTCTGTATATATCATCCCCTCCTAAGTCAATAATAACAGCATAGTCCTTCTTATACTCATCGTCTCCTTTCCCCCCAATAATTATCTTTCCCCATTCTGTATCTCTTAAATAAATGACCCCTTCCTCTTCTGACTTTATCCCCTTTAATTTCTTCTCTGCCATCCTTACACCCATCATCACAGCCAAGGACATTACGGCAATATCCTTAAGTTTCAGTCTGGAAGCCCAGGCTAACAGGGTATCCTGTTTAAGTTCAAAAGAAGTATCTATCTCCTTTCCAAACTCTCTATGGAGAGCACCCTTGAGATAATCATCAGTAGAATCGTCTTCATCGCTCCATAAGACAGGTGCGATACAGAGGAGTCTATCAATCTCTTCCCTTTTCAGATTTTTAATACTCCTCTCTTGATAGGTTTTTGCCACTTTAAATCCTGCAAGGATGAATGAGAGGGGGAGGGATAAGTCCTCTTTCAGGTCTTTAAAATCCTTAAGGACTCTTTTTGATTCCTTTTCTATTCTTCTTCTTATTAACAGAGTATCCTTTTTAGATAGGGGTATTCCCATCTGGACAGCCATAAAATAGAGAAGTCCGCAGGGGTTATCCCTCAGGAATTCCAGAGTCTTAGCAGATGAATCTACATACTCAGGCACCTTCAGGGGGTGGTCCATAAGCCTGTCCACTATCCTAAGTCTAAATACAGTATCTCTTGCCCACTTCTTTTCAAAGGAGAGCTCTTCTTTATCAATCTTCAATTGGGAAAGGGCTTTTAAGATTGCTTCAGACTCTCTTTTCCCAAGAGAGGGTTCCAAAGCTAAGATATTACCTAAAAAACATAAAAAAATAAAGAGTTTCATATAACCCCCTTTTTAAAGTATGCCTCTATTTTTTCACCTGTCAATAGTTTCATGCAAGCGTCAACACACATGGTAATCAGTCTTATTGGAGGGTATTAGAGAATAT
>CAZWJY010000148.1:4330-4792 GCA_964634335.1 uncultured bacterium | reverse complement strand
GTCTCCACCTCTGGTAATTCAGGCATCTCTCCTGCAGGAGGCACATATCCCATAGAAGCAAGCCTGCACCGATTCTATCTTATGCCCCTCTATCTCTCCCCTCTTTGCAACCTCACACTCTATCTCTACATTATAGATTCTTTTACATCTGGTGCAGTAAAAGTGGTGGTGAGGTTTAGGGTCATAATCATAATGAGCCCTTCCATTCTCTACTACCAATTCTTGAATAATACCTGCCTCCTTAAGCACTTCAAGGGCGTTGTATACCGTAGCTTTTGAAAAGGTGGGATATCTCTTTCTAAGACTTTCATATATCTCCTTTGCAGTAGGATGACCCCTCTTCTCCTTTAAAAAGTCCCACACCGCTACCCTCTGAATAGTGGGCACTACCCCCCTTACCTTCAACTCCTCTATTTTATTCATAGAATGAGTATAATATTAAAATAAATAAAAGTCAAGACC
>CAZWJY010000148.1:0-4320 GCA_964634335.1 uncultured bacterium | reverse complement strand
TTATAAAATTCTCAAAAGCTTAGTGCCTCTTGATAATCCTTATAAGATGAGTATAATTCTTAGATGTACTGGAGGGAGCTGGATACAGGGAGGAGAGGGGCTGCCTTTAATATGGCTCTGGATGATGTGCTCCTAAAAGCCCACTCTCATTTCCATACCCCTACCACTTTAAGGTTTCTCTCCTTCTCCCCTGCTTGTGTGCTTGTAGGATATAGTCAGGTAGTGGAACAGGAGGTTAGAACCTCTTACTGTAAAGAGAAGGGTATAGATATAAATCGCAGGATAACAGGAGGCGGAGCTATATATTTTGACCCCTCCCAGCTCGGATGGGAAATCATCGGTCCAAGAGAACTCTTTCCCTTAAAACTGGAGAAGCTTTATGAAAGGATAGGCAAGGCAGTAGCCCTTGGACTTAGAAGACTGGGTCTTGCCGCCAAATACAAGCCCAGGAATGATATAGAAGTGAAGGGGAGGAAGATATCAGGGATGGGAGGAACAGAATATAGAGGTTCATTTCTCTTTCAGGGAACCCTTCTTGTGAGGGATGAGATAGAGGAGATGGTGAGGAGTCTTAAGATTCCTGTGGAAAAACTCACTCAGAGGGAGCTCGGTTCTATTAGAGAGAGGGTTACCTGTATTGAGAGAGAGCTGGGATATGTACCAGAGAGAGAAGAGCTCAAAAGAGCAATAGGAGAAGGGTTTAGAGAACTCTTTGGGGTAGAACTGAGAAGAGGAGAACTTATCCAAAAAGAGAAGGAGATGCTTGAGAAAAGACTGAGGTTCTTCTCTTCCCCAGAATGGGTCTATAGAGTGAGATATCCCTTGAATACCCAGGGAGTTCTTCAAACTGCATACAGGTGTAAGGGAGGAGTGATAAGGCTTGCTATGGTGGTGAATGAGAAAGAGAAGAGAGTAAGAGCTACCTATATATCCGGGGATTTCTTTATAGAACCAAAGGAGAGGATTTTTGACTTAGAGAGGCTCTTAAAGAATATCCCTATGAGAAGGAACTATCTCTTCTCTCAGGTTAGAAGTTTCTTTAGTCAGAATTCCCTAAGAATGTTGGGCATCACTCTTAAAGATTTCTTAAAAGCCTTTGATGATATCTTCACAAAATGGGGACACTTAGACTATGGTTTCACAATTGATGAGGCAGATAGGCTGATGGTGGTGGGAGAAGGGATAGAGAGGGTCTTAGAACTGAAACCTACCCATTTCCTCTTCCCTTACTGTGCAAAGAAACCTGAATGCCCTCTCCGTTATAATGAGGAGTGTGATATCTGTGGAGAATGTGAGGTTGGGGAGGGTTATCTCCTTGCTATGGAGAAGGGGCTTACCCCTATAACCATAAATAGCTTTGAGCACCTATGGCAGACCCTTTTAAGATTTAAATCAATGGGGGTGAAGTCTTATATCGGAAGTTGCTGTCAGAAGTTTTATACAAAGCACAGGGAGGATTTTGAAAAGTCAAAAATCCCTGCCATCCTTATAGATATAGAGAGTGAGACCTGCTATGACCTGGGAAGGGCAAAGGATGCTTATAGAGGAAGGTTTAAGAATAAGACAGACCTTAATATCCCTTTAATCAGAAAGGTATTGAGTTTAATAGGAGGTATGGATGGGAGAGAGTCCAGAATATATACGCACAAGTCTTGCCGCAGCCCTAACCTTAGGATTTGAAAAGGGGCTGTTCTATAGAGATGCAAGACTCTATTGCATAAACCTCCTCCTGACCTATGAGAGTGGATGCGCTGCAAATTGTGCCTACTGTGGGTTGTCAAAGATAAGACCAGGAAGTTATACAAAGAAGAGCTTTATAAGGGTGAAGTGGCCTGTATATCCCACCTGTAGAGTAGTTGAGAGGATGGGAGAACTTAAAGACGGTATCAAGAGGGTATGTATATCTATGGTGACAAGGAGAAGAGCTGTGAAGGATACCCTCACGATTATAAGGGAGATAAGGGAGAAGACAGATATTCCCATCTCCTGCCTCATATCACCCACCGTTACCTCTAAACAGGACTTAGAGGAGATGAAAAGAGAAGGGGCAGATAAGATAGGGATTGCCATAGATGCTGGAAATGAGAAACTCTTTGATAACCTACGAGGAAGAGGGGTAAAGGGACCTCATAGATGGGAGAGATACTGGGAGTGCTTTGAGGAAGCTATACAGGTTTTTGGAGAAGGGAATGTAGGAAGCCACTTTATTGTAGGACTTGGCGAGACAGAAAGGGAGCTGCTCTACTATATCCAGAAGATAAAGAATATGGGTGGAGAGACTCATCTCTTCTCCTTCTTCCCTGAGGAGAACTCTCTCCTATCAAATCTCTCTCCTCCACCTATCTCTGTCTATAGGAGGGTTCAACTCGGAAGGTATCTGATAGATGAGGGGGTATCAAGGTTTGAGAGGATGAGATTTGATGATAAGGGGAGGGTCATAGACTTTGGGATGGATGTGGGTGGAATGATAGAGAAAGGTGAACCCTTTATGACCTCAGGATGCAAAGGCAAGGACGGAAGGGTAGCCTGCAATCGTCCCTATGCAAATGAGAGACCATCTCAGGAGATAAGAAACTTCCCCTTCCCCCCTACCCAGCAGGATATTGAACAGATAAAAAAGGAGATATGGAGTTATACCCCATAGTAATTGTAGGAGGCTCTATAGCTGGACTCTCCTGCAGTCTTTATACCTCTTATAGGACCCTTATTATTGAGAAGAAGAGAGAGATTGGAAAACCTGTTGTCTGTGGTGAGTATGTGCCTCTGTTATTTACCCATTATGCAGATATCCCCTCTCCTCTCATTGCCAGAAAGATAGAAGGGATGGTTACCTACTTAGATGATGAGAGGATAGAGAGGAGATGGCCAGGAGCTATTCTCAATAGAGATGAATGGGAGAAGAGTCTTTATATAAGGGCAAGGAAGAGGGGAGTGGAATTTCTGTTAAATACAAGGGTTTTGGAATTGAAAGGAGATATCCTGACTCTGGAGACCGGGATGGAGATTAGAGCAAAGGTCATTATTGGTGCAGATGGACCCCTATCTATAGTTGGGAAGGCAATGAAATCCCAGAATAAGAGGTTCATATATGGTTACCAGTATAAGGTGCCTCTAAGAAGAGAACTCAACCTTACAGAGGTCTATATAAATAGGGAGTTCAAAGGAGGTTATGGATGGCTGTTCCCTAAGGGAGAGACAGCAAATGTGGGTATAGGAGTGAAGGGGGTAAAAGAGCCCTGGAAAATACTGGATAATTTCCTTGATAGACTTTATGAGAAGGTGGAGAAGAGAATTTTGGATAGAGTAGCAGGTCCTATACCTGTGGGAGGAATTCTTAAAGACCTTGTCTCTGAAAATGCTCTGCTCACAGGAGATGCAGGGGGGTTTACAAACCCTATAACAGGTGCAGGGATATACCAGGCATTCTGGACAGGAAGGCTTGCTGCAGAGTGTGCCAATAATTATCTAAAAGGTAACAAGAAAGCCTTGGAGAGGTATGAAGAAGAGGCAAAGAGATTCTGGGAATCTCAGATTGAAAGGGATAAAAAGAAGAGGGAGATTTTAGAAAAAGGGTGGGGAGAGGATTTCAAAACCCTCATCCATAGGACCTGGATAGCCTTTGATGAATACTATTACCCTTGAGAGACTAAGAAAACTCTTTAAGCAGAGATTAAGGAGATGGGGGAGGCGAATTTGTTTCTACCTCCCTGGGGACATACAGCTGTGGTGCCTCGCACCTCCGCCCAAATTCGGCAAAGCCAAACTTCGTATGTCCGCACCGTCAGACTGTACCCTCCTTCTGGAGTCGGTCTACACTTTTGATACATCTGTTTTTATGAGAGATAGACTCAGATTAATATAAAGAGATAGCAAGAACCGGGGTAGGTCTTGAGTTGTGACTTTTTTCACTCTACCCTTCTTAAAGATAGAAACCGCAGAAAGAATAGAGATGAGCATAGATAAAAATCCCCCTTACCTCCTTTAAGAAAGGAGGTTAGAGATAAGAGAGTAGAGGAACTATCAATAATTTTCATAGTGGGATTGCAGGTTAAGAGGCTGTGTAGATTTATATTTACGTAATTCCTTCTTTTAAACGAGAGTATCAAAAGATAGAATAAGAGTAGAGAAATTTAAAGAGCTATAGCTTCTTCTGAGATTTCTCTCTATGTAAGAGGTGAATAGCTTCCTCTTCTATCCTCTTAAGCCATTCTACCCCAGAGATACCTCTCTTTTTTCTCTCTTCCTCTGACTCCTTGCGGATTTTGTGGAGCCAGTCTATAAAGTCTAATCCTTCAATCTCCATATTTTATCACCTCCTCT
>CAZWJY010000147.1:1712-4839 GCA_964634335.1 uncultured bacterium | reverse complement strand
TTCCATATTCTGGAGTCCCAGAATTAAGTCAAATGGCAAGATCTGACCCTCAGAGGTTCAAGGACTTGAAGGGAAATCGTCTTAAAGCAGGGGTTTACTTCTGTCATTTAGAGATGGAAGGCAAAGTGGTTATCCGAAAATTGGTGCTTTTGTAATGAATATCAGTTTTTGGAAGAGAGGTAGAAAGTTAAAGCCTTGGTCTAATCGCTGGTTCATTTTTATCTTTTTAGGGATAAGTCTCTTCTGCTTTATAGGGTTTGACCTCCACTGTCCATCTAAGTTTAAGAGGAATCCAGACCTTACATTGGTTACTGATATAGGGGATTGCAGAAAACCCCTTTGGTCTCCTAAGAGCAATGATATTTTCTTTTTATTAAATCCTGAGTCTGAAGAGTGGGGAGGGTTGTGGAAAGTTACCCTTGGAGAAGAACCCCAGAAACTTCTTGAGGGAACCTTCCTCAATTTTGATATCTCTCCTGATGAGACAAAAGCGGTGCTGGTAAAGGGAACAGAGTATACAGAGAGGTCATTGGTGCTGTATGATATAGAGAAGAAGACTATACAGATAATAGAGATTTCAAGTAAGTATCCTTTTGATGTTTCCTTTTCTTCTAAGGGTAATAAGATTTTTTACACGATTAGTGATAAGCTTGGTAGTTACTACTCTTTCTGGGTGAAGAGCTTTTCTAATGGAGAAGAGAAAGCCATCATAGAGAGTAATGTAGGCTCTGGTGATTTCGATATATCGCCTGGGGATTCTTTGGTTATATTTAGAAATGCTTGTTATGACATTACCTCTTCACCTCCACAAAAGATTTCTGATGGAGAACATTCTGTCAAACTTAAATTCCATCCCCAAAAGTCTAATCTAATAGCTATGTTTTCAGAGAGTCGGTTGCTTTATGTTAAAGATATTATTAAAAATGAAGTTTTAGACTCCATTGATATCCGCCCTTATAAGGAGCCCGAGTTCCCAGATCCTCCAGATTGGTCACCCGATGGCTCAAAAATCGTATTTTCCTGCAATCCTCCCAGTGGGATAGGGAAACACCTACCTGCGGAGCTTTGGATAATAAACAATGTGGATAAGTATATAAAATAGGAGGTGTTATGAAAAGGGCTTTTATAACCTGTCTTCTTTGTATATACAGCCTTGGAATGGCTGTGGATGTAGACCCTCAGAGGTTTATGATGAGATATGGATTTCCATAGAAAGGAGGTAAAATGGTCAAAAGACTCTTTTCAATATTTTTTATAAGCCTGGGTATATCCCTGGGTAGTCCAGTCAAGGTTGTGGATGTATATGATGGGGATACCTTTGTGATAGAAAGTGGAGAGGCGGTAAGACTGTTGGGAATAGATACTCCTGAGATTGGAGAGCCAGGGGCTGATATTGCCAAAGATTTTCTTGAGAAACTGGTATTAGGTAAAGAAGTCAGACTTGAGAGAGATTCTGTGGATAAGGATGACCATAATAGGCTCTTAAGGTATGTCTATGTAGGAGACCTCTTTGTGAATGCCGAACTTATTCGTAAGGGTTATGCAGAGGCAAAGTTCTATCCTCCGAATCTGAGGTATAAAAAGGAATTTGAGGAATTGGAGAAGACTGCTTCCAGACTAAAAAAGGGATTATGGGCATTCTCTGTATTCCAACCACCAGAGATAAAGAAGGTTCCATCACAGATAATACCCTGGGAGAAGGCTGATGAATACTATGGCAAGATAATAACTGTGGAAGGAGAGATTGTGAGGACCAACAGGACAAAGAAGGTCTGCTATCTAAATTTCCATAAGGATTGGAAGAGATACCTCACTCTGGTAATATTCACAGCAGACCTGGACAAATTCCCCCCTTACCCTGAAGACTACTATCTCTATAAGAGGGTGAGGGTGAGAGGACTTGTAAAGGAGTATAAAGGGAGACCTGAGATTATCCTCAAAGACCCAAAACAGATAGAGATAATAGAGAGTTCTTCTATTCCTAAGATAGTATGGGAGGAGGCAGATAGGTATTATGGGAAAAGGGTCATAGTGGAGGGAAAGGTTGTAGGAACCTATAGGAAAGATAAAGTATGTTTTTTAAACCTCAACAAGGATTGGAGAAGGTATGGTTCCCTTGTAATATTCGCTAAGGACTTGGATAAGTTCCCTCAGCATCCTGAGGATTACTATCTAAATAAGAGGGTGAGGGTAACAGGGGTCGTAAAGGAGTATAAAGGGAGACCTGAGATTATCCTCAAAGACCCAAAACAGATAGAAGTGGTGGGGGAATAGAGAGTTATTGCATTATTACCACTTTTTCAACCTTTCTAATTCCCTCTGCTTTTATTCTTAGAAAGTATACCCCAGAGATTAAAGGAGGTAATTGGATTCTTTCCTTCTTTGCCACTTCTCCCTCAAGAAGAGTAGCTACCCTCTTGCCTGTGATGTCATAAAGAGTGACTTTTACACTCTTTATAGGGTTTTTGCTTTCTACTATAATCTCCTTTTTGATAATGGACGGATATATTTCTAAGATAGAGGGGAACTTCTTCTCTTCTATGCCCAGAGTTCTTGAAATTTTTATAGCTGTTATAGAAGCTGGAGGGAAGGTATAGTCAAATCCTGAGGAGTCCCCCTCTACCTCCCCTCTGTCTACAATTCCTGAGGTTCCATTATAGGGTGCAGAGATGGGGGCATCCTGGGTTATGTTCCAAATATGAATCTTGCCTGATGATAAAAATCCTGGGTGGGTAACTCTGGTAGTAAAGGCGGTGTCTAAATTTTTATTTATTACGATAAGATTAAGGGAACCATCCGAATCTCTACTTGCGTAAACTTTAAGACCACTCTCTTCTCTGTTAGAGTATGCCTTTATCATTTCCTTTCCGAAGTGCTCCCTGTATAATTGAAGAACATAGGATGGCATTCTCCTTGATAGGGTATCTCCCCTTATCATTCCAAAATAGGGGAAAGTTCCTTCTCCTGGTTTACCCTCATAGATAGAGTATATGGCGGCAATGGGGACTTTCTCTTCTATCAGACATCCAAGCATATCAGCTATGAAGAGCCCATCTAAATAGTTCCACCATAAAGGGTCAGGGACAAGTATTATCCCGGAGTTATATTCAAGGATAGTAGTTTCTAT
>CAZWJY010000147.1:0-1702 GCA_964634335.1 uncultured bacterium | reverse complement strand
TTTGCTATACTATCCCTTGCTTCCTTTAACCAATCGTGAAAAGGGGGTTTCCATTGACTTCCTGAATCTATAGACCAGAGCCATCTCCTATACATACTTGAGTCTGCTTTATCAGCGATTACGAAGTTTGGATAGTAGTGAATATCTAAATAGTCTATCTTTTTCTGGTTTGGCTTGACAACAGGTCCTATCCAAGATAGGTCATAGGCTAAACAGAAGAAGATATTTATAGGAATAGGTGAATGGGTTCTCATACTATCTGTGTATTCATTTAAAAGGGAGGAGAATTTTTCCTTGGTGACAAAGGAAGAGTCATTTGGTTTCCATTCATCAAAAGGGATGCCGAAATGGCGATAGAATGTCCATATCATACCTCCGCCTAAGTCAAAACTCGAGCCTGATATATCAGGTTCATTTCCAATGCTCCAGTATCTTACATTATAAGGCTCTGGATGTCCCCTCTCCTTTCTAATTCTCCCCATCTCAGTCAAGGTATCGCCATTACAGTACTCTACCCATCTTGCTGCCTTTGAAGGGTTATCTATCTGAAAGTTCACGGTTATTAATGGTTCTGCATCTATCCTTTCACACATCTGTAGGAAACTATCGGTTCCAAAGAATAGAGTTTCCTGAATTATTGTATCATTAAAGAAGTCTATATAGAAGACTCCATTATAATCGTTCGCCTCCCAGTCATAGTATTCAGCTGCAATACCCCCAAATCTCAGGAATGTAGGCGATGTCTCTTTGATAAGGCCAACAACCCCTGGTTGTCTGAAATCTTCACTTATTTCATCACCGGAACCAAAGACAAGAGGGCTTACATAACCTATTACCGAGTCTGCCCAAAGTTCAATATTAGCCTCTTCTCTATATCCCTGCGTCTGTAGAATCAATAGAAATACCGCTCCTAAGGCTTTCAAAATGCTATCCTCTCTGATTTCTCTCTTTCAGAGGGTTCTCTTGATGGCTTCTCTTCTTTCTTTTGTTTCTCTTTCAAATCGATAAGCCCTTTCTTAATCTCTTCCACTGTAGATTTTAACCTCTCTCTTCTCTTCTTCTCCTCCTCCTTTAGACTGGTTACTCTTTTCTCAAGTTCTTGAATTACAGACCTGAGCTCCTCTTTTTTTCTTTCTAACTCCTTGGCTTCTTCCTCAGCCTTATGGAGTTTCTCCTCTCTATTTTTTAATGCAGAGAGTCTCCTCTCTAATTCTTCTACTATAGGCTTTAACTCTTCTCTCTTCTTTTCCAACTCCTCAACTTCCTTAGAATAGTCCTCGTATCTCTCTCTTGTTATCTCTAAGACAGTGGCTTCTCTTCTTAGGACTTCTATATGGTTTGAGAGTTCTTCTTCTGTTTTACGCAGGGTGTTTATCCGATCCTGAAGTATGAGCAGTTCTTTTCTCTTTGCCGCTATCTCCCCTTTTATACTCTCTACTTTTTCTTGCAATTCTCTGGTTCTCTCCTCCATATCCTCCTTAGGGGTTTCTTCTTTTATAGGGGGTTTCTCTTCTGCCGGAGGTGGTTCTCTCCTCAAGACCTTAGAGAACTTTTTTTTGAGCTCCTCAAATCTTTTGACTTCGTCTTTCATACAATTTTTTCAATATCAAAAGGCATATATCATCGGCTAATGGAGTCTTTTTTAGAAACTCCTCTAAGGTTTTAGAGAATGCTTCTTTAAATAAATGGGGAGATAATCTGC
>CAZWJY010000146.1:0-4969 GCA_964634335.1 uncultured bacterium | reverse complement strand
CCATATCCATGTCCCTCAAGGAGCAGTGCCCAAAGATGGTCCATCAGCAGGAATTACTATTGCCACTTCTCTCCTCTCTCTTTTAAAAGAGAAACCCATAAATCCTGAGATTGCAATGACAGGAGAGATTACCCTTGCAGGAAGAGTTCTTCCAGTTGGAGGTATAAAGGAGAAGGTCCTCGGTGCTAAGAGAGCAGGGATAAAGACTGTAATTATGCCCAAAGAGAATAAGAAGGATTTAGAAGAGATTCCAGAGAAAATAAGAAAGGGGTTAGAGTTTAAATTTGTTCAAACAATAGATGATGTCTTTAAACTGGTCTTCAATCATAAAAGATAATTTTAATACAGAATCAACTTTTTTACCCAGGTTTTATCCCTTCTCTGTAATCTGAGGAAATAGATACCTGGGGTAAGGTTCAGATTCAATTCATATAGACCTGCTCTTTTTTTAATAAGGGTATGGACTTTTCTTCCATTAATATCAAATACTTCTCCTGATAATATTTCAGATGTGGGGGAGAAGAATTTTAATAAAGTTCCTCTTTTTATAGGATTGGCTATAACGAATGAAACTTTAGTCTCTCCCTCTTCTGCCACTCCTGGAGGAATTTTTCTACTCTCTTTTAGAACTCTCTTATCAGGGTCAAAGGCGACTGCTATAACTTCACCATCTACAGGAATGTCAAACTCCTGGAAAGGTAAGCTATCCCATATCTGAAATTTATAGGTCTGATTATTGGTCTTCACCTTAATGGTGAGGGGCATCTTAAAGATGAGCCCTTTCTGAATCTGTGATATCTGGATTCTTACCTTCCCTCCGATATCTCTCCATGACCACTCATATACAGGGTGTCCGGGGTTATATATCCATTCATTAAAGAACCAGTCAAGGGACCCACCATAGACTTCCTCACATACCTCTTTGAAGTCGTCTACAGTTGCATTTCCATATTTAAACCTCTCTCTATAAATAGGAAATACCTGCCAGAATTTTTCTTCTCCCATCACATATCTGAGCATATGCAGAACCCAGGCACCCTTACAATAGATAATCCCATAGTTGAAGAGTTGACCAGGTGGAGGGTCATAGATAGCAAAGCTATTTATACTATCTTGCTGAAAGTAGTATTTCGCATATAAAGCCATATCCTGTTTAAACCTCCTCTCTCCGTATTTATGCTCAGTATAAAGGGCTTGGGAATAGGTCGCAAAGCCCTCGTTTATCCATATATTTCGCCAGTCAAGACAGGTAACCATATCACCCCACCATTGATGGGAGAGTTCGTGAGATATGCCTGTCTCATTTGTGTGGAGAATCCAGTTCCTGCTTATGGTAGTCATAGTCTGGTGTTCCATCCCTCCTCCAAAGGGATATATGGCTGCCATACCATACTTCTCAAATGGATAGTCCCCATATTTAGAAGAGAAGAATTCCATCATATCTACCACATCCTTAAAAGCATTCTTAGCGGCTGAGGAGTCTTCAGGATATACATAGTATTTTATCTCTATACTATCCTTCGATGGTCTTATATACCAGTCTGAGAAGGTTAAAAATTTTGATATGGCTACAGAGATGAGATAAGTGGCTATGGGATAATTCTCCTTCCAATGATAAGTAATTCTATTCTCAGCAGTATCTATTGATTGGAGAAGTCCATTTGAGGCTACAACAAATCCCAGGGGAACCGTGGCAATAACTTCACAGGAATCTGCCTTATCCCATGGTTGGTCAAAGCAGGGGAACCAGTATTTGGAACCACCAGGTTCAGTAAAGCTATAAGAGGTAGTGTCAGGCATCCCTTCAAAGGAGGAGAAATAGTAATAGCCTGCCTGGGGGACCCCTTGGTAGAATACATCTATATCAAATATATCCCCTCTATTAAAAGGGGAGGGGAGGTATAACCTGAGATAGGGGAGAGGTCTTGAGAAATTTACCCTCTGGCTGTTTATTTTCACACTATCTACAGTCAAACCCACAAGGTGTAGGTCAAGACTATCTAAGTTATCCTCCATACTCCTTACCGATATTGTGGCTACTCCTTTTAATGACCCATCTGTCATTGGAAATTCTATGTTTAATCTGTAATGGAGGACATCATAAGAATGGGTAGACTCTGCAACAGGGGAAAGGGGGGCAATCTTTTTCTCAAAGGGTTGAATTGTTCCCAATACCACAAGGAAAAGTATCCTCTCCATGCTACCTCCTTCCAATAATCTTAACCCAATTTTTCAGGTCTGTCAAATGTTCGGTTTTTTCTGTTTATACTTTTGTATAACTGGGTTATGGATTTTATAAACCGTCATCATAGAAGAGAATATGTTATGGCTTGTCTATCAGCAAGATCTATATAACCCTTAAATGGCACAATTTTTGCTGTTCAATTAAGTGTTATGGGTAAACAGAGGAGGTGGGATGTACAATTTAATGTTATTGATGTATCTCTGGGGGACCCCTTTTCAAAACCAGATTTGGAAAGTTTCCAATGATGTAGGAGTAGTGGATATATCTACAATACCATTAAATCCGATAAAGGGAGAGTCAACTACTATACAGGCTGTGGTGAAGAATTTTGGCTTTAATTCCCAGTCAAATTTCCCTGTCTATGCCAAAATTAGGGCTGTGGAAATCTTTTTCAGTGAAGACTTTGACCATAAAGGTAATGACCCTATAGGTTGGACAATCATTGATGGAGGCAATAAGTCAGGTCCTCCAGGGAGATGGCATACAGTCTTTGAGGATTCTAACTACTATATGGAATCTAATGCTGATGAGGAAGGGTCAGGTTCAATCCAAGATGAAGAACTTATCTCTCCTTCTATCGATTGTTCAGGGAAGAGAGGAGTCTCTCTGAGATTTTGGACTCAGTATAGCCATTCCTCTATGGACTGCGGAGATGTGGATGTGAGTACTGATGGTGGGAATACCTGGACTACCCTTAAGACTTTTGATGCAGATGTTAGTCCTGGTAAGGTGTATACTATAGATATATCATCTGTAGCAGATAATCAATCTAATGTAAAGGTCCGTTTCCACTTTGTATCAAGTGGTGAGGGATGGTGGAGAGTTGATAATGTAGAACTACTCTGCTATTCTTCACCAGTGTATATGGATACGGCTAATGTTCCTATTCTCTCTTCTGAGGAGGAAGTTACAATAGACTTTCCTAAATCTTGGATTCCTGTTTTAGAAGGGGAGTATACTATAAGTTCATGGACTCAGCTCTCTGATGATGAACAGCCTGAAAATGATAAGAGGGAAGAGGAAATCTCTGTCTTGCTACCCTTCCATCAGCCGGATAATCAGATAAAGAACAGTGATGAAATTACCTATATGGGGGATAGTGTTTATAATGAGACAGGCAGCCTCCAATCTAAATACCAGAGTGTACTCAACAATGATACTGCTATATATCATATAAAAATTGAAAATGATGGGAATGTGGCTGATAGTTTCAAAATTACAGTGACTGATGAATGGAACCAGTGGGTAGTGAGATACTTTGATGCCTTATCAGGAGGGAATGAAATAACAGCTCAAATTACAGGTTCTGGATGGCTTACAGGTCTGCTCCAACCCCAAGAGTCAAAAGAGATAAGGATAGAGGTAGCAGCAGAATGGTTCTGGTATGGGTCTCCCCTTAATCTCCTTATAAAATCTATATCCCTGAGTGATAATACAAAGAGGGATGTAGTAAAGGCATCAACATTCCCTATCCTAATAAATAGACCTGATAACCTAATTAGAAATGAAGGGGATAAAGAATATATCGGAGATAATGTCTATAATGATGATGGAAGTCAACAGACGAAAACTCAAGGGATTACATCTGGTGAGGTTGCTATATACTTTGTGAAAGTCCAGAATGATGGTAACTACCCTTCTCTATTCCAAGTAGTTGGAGATTCAAGTGCTGGTGGATGGAGGGTGAGCTATTACAATTCTCTGAATGGTGAGGATATCACAGACCATATTACAGACCCTTACTATGGTTGGCCTATAACCCTCTGGTCTCCTGATACAGCAGTAGAAATAAGGGTAGAAATAACAGCAGATGATACAGTAGCTGAGGGTTCCTCAAAAGAGGTTTTTATCAGCACTTTCTCCTCAGATGACCCTTCGATAAAAGATATAGTGGGGACGGTTACTTCTATCACAGAGACTTCTATAAAGGAGAGGTTTAATAAAATTCCCTTCGCCTCTCTTCTTTCTCCAGACCAGAACCCTTCCAAAGACCATATTCTCATAAAATATGGGCTCTCAAAAGCAGATAGAGCAGACCTTACCATCTATGACATTACTGGTAAACTTGTATGCACCCTACTCTCTGAAAGGAAAGCCCTTGGTTATTATAGTATCCTCTGGGATGGGAGGCACCTACCTGCTGGCATATACTTCTGTAGATTCAAAACAGGGAGTTCTGAAATAATAAAGAAGCTGATACTGGTTAGATAGATATCCTCCTTGACAATCCTAAAAATTAGGATAGACTTCTGTATGGAAAAGACACTTCTTGTTATAAAACCAGATGGGGTGGAGAGGAGACTCATTGGTGAAATTATAAAGAGAGTGGAGAGGGATGGTTTTGAGATTCTGGATATGAAGTTTATAAGGTTAAAGAAGGAGGAGGCAGAGAGGTTCTATATAGTTCACAAGGGCAAAGATTTTTATCCCAGCCTTGTTGAATATATCTCCTCAGGTCCTGTGGTAGCAATTCTCCTTCAGAGAGAGAGGGCACAGGAGAGATTGAGAGAGGTTGTGGGGGCTACTGATCCTAAGAAGGCAGAGAAGGGAACGATAAGAGCAGATTTTGGTCTGGATATAGAACATAACACAGTCCATGCCGCAGACCCTAAGGAAGACCCTGATAGAGAGATAAGGTTCTTCTTTCCTAACTATTAAACTCTCTCTTCCTTAGAAATCCTCCCTCCCACAAGACTTGTAACTGCATCTGCCAGCCTGGATAGA
>CAZWJY010000145.1:4473-5022 GCA_964634335.1 uncultured bacterium | reverse complement strand
ATAAAGGTCCTCCACATCGCCTGTTTGGATTTTATCGCTCGCTTCCGGTTCTACAAAATGCTTCAATGGAATTCAAAAAGATAGGATTGTTACTTGAAAAGAGAATCAGCAAAATAGAAATAAAGATAGGGGGTGAGGAATAAGAATAAACCTAATTTGGGGTCAAGTCTGCACTTTCCACTCTCTATCCCTGAAGTATGGACTAATATATTTACAAATCTGGATTTTGGGGTATAGTGAGTTATGAGGATAAATAAGGGAGTGGCTCTAAGTATAGGGTTATTAGCTTCTATAGAGCTGGGTATAGCCCAGCCACATAAATTTAGAAACATTTCATTACCTCTCCCCTCCAGAATTTCCAATCATAAAGTCTTCTCCTTGAGAGGATTCACCAAACAGACCTCTGTATACCCTCACGCAGCTTCTAAGGGACAGATAATAGATTTCTATGTCTCTTCAATGCAAGAGAGTTTGCCATCTTCTAATAAGAAATATAGGAACCCCAACATCGGAATAATCGGAGCTGAGTTTTTAGGAGCTACTGTAGGG
>CAZWJY010000145.1:0-4463 GCA_964634335.1 uncultured bacterium | reverse complement strand
TTACTGGTGGTATACCAGCTGGGGAAGTTGAAGAGGGGTAACAATCGGTCTGGCAATGGGGGTGGGTGCTCTCTTTTTTCAACCTTATAGTGTGCCTCTTACCCTTACCCTTCCCCAAATCGGGTCTATAGTAGGTTATAATCTCTTGAGAAAATCCCCTCAGAACATCCGTCAGCAAGGGTGCCTACCTCTCTTCCCTGAGTCAAGAGTATGTAGTAAGGATTCCAGAATTAAGGTGATACTTTTAAGTATAAAGTTTTAAAATGGAGAGGTATTAAATGACAGAGCCTATGAAGTGTCTGATTCCTATAAAGTTGCTATTTTGAAGTTGCAATCACATCTATTGACAAAAAGAGAAAATGGGTTTAAATCTATAGGATGGGAAAAGGGATTCTATTTCTTCTCTTTATAGAGCTCACTTATGGGGGAATATGTAAGATGGTAAGACCAGGACTCTATATCTTCACCTTTGATTATCCCTATCCAGGTGAAGAGACAAGAACAGTATACTTTGGCTCTAAGGATGAACTTGCCAGATGGGTCTATAAACAACTCGCCCCCTTTGCACCTCCAGAAAAGCCATCCTTTATAAAGAGAATATTGGGTTTCCTTACCGGAGGGCTTATATTTAAAACCCCTACCTATTCTGATACTATGAGTTTGAAACTGAAACTCAACCCTCAGTTGGCTGCTCAGAGGGCTTTGGATTTATGGAGTGCTATTGAAGTTATCCCCCCTGATAAAAAAACTCACAAGGGTTTTATAAATGTTCTATTTACAGCTGATAAGATAGATACCCTGCCTATCCTATATAAGGAGCTTATAAAAAAGAGAAAGTCATATCTGCTGTGGCTTGTTCTTCAGGATGTATCTATGGAATGTTTAAGACTTGCAAGAATCAGTTATAAAGAATATGAGAACCTATGCAGGAGCAAGACCTTCAATCTCCAGACTGTGAGAGAGAGATGGGAGAGAATTGAGAAGGCAAAGAAGATGGCTCAGCTTGCCCTCCTTCTCTACACTCATAATGAGGAGGCAAAGAGCTTCTTAAAGGAGATAGGGGTAAAGACTATTGAACGCTACTGAGCTGTTTTTGTTGAATTTGCAATAGGTATCTCTTAAGACTCAGTTTCTCCTCATAAGAACCAAAGGCTGTGTTATTGTGTAGTAAAGGGTCTGTCTCATCATCATAACCCGCTCTCTTAAACTCTAAGGTTCTGGGAATAGGTGAGAACTCTGAAAGATGGACCCTTATACCTAAGGAGTTAACAAAATTTATACTCCTCTTAACCTCCTCTGCTGGCTGTCCTGGAAGTCCCATCATAAGATAGGTATGGATCTGGCTACCCTTAAATCCCACCCCCTTTAAAAGTTCAACAGCCCTTAAAAACTCCTCTGTCCTTACCTTATCTCCTGTAGCCCTCTGTCTTGCAGACTCTATCGTCTCTAAACTGAGATAGATGGTCTCAAAACCCACCTCATAAAATTTAAAAGCCAACTCCTCAGTAATGAATCTTGGAAATAATCCATTTGGTGTATGAAATTTAATGTTCAACCCCCTGGCTATTAGTTTATCCAAGAGCTTGTGAAAATGGGGATTTAAGAGTAGGGCATCGTCATAAAAGGCGATATTCTCTACTTTGAGAACCTCAGCGTAATACTCTATCTCTCTATATATAGAATCCGCATCTCTTACTCTAAACCCATTAAAGAGCATAGGAACAGCACAGTAAGTGCAATGAAAGGGGCATCCCCTTGAGGTCAATACACAGGCATAGTCCAAATGGGAATAGAGGTCAAAGGCAGGAAAGGGGAAATCAGTAAAATGGAACCTCTTCTCTTCCTTTACCAATCCCAACTCCCTTAATCCCCTGAAGAGGTTCTCCTCAGCCAAACCAGGGATGATTATATCGGCACCTGATAATTTAGCATGTCCAGGCATAAGTGTGGGATAGACCCCTCCTAAGATAATAGGAACCCCTTTAAATCTCCTCTTTAATATCTTTATCGCCTCCCACACTCCTAAATACCAGTAGGTCATCATAGATGTTAAAAGAATTACATCAGGCTCTTTCACATCATCAAGAATCTCCAAAAAGACCTCCACAGGCATTCCATATCTCTTGTATCGCCTTGGGATAGGAGAGAGAACCTCCGGCTTTTTAATCTCTTCACAATAGAATTTTCCTCTGCCATACTCATCCACTTTTGGTCTCTTCCTCACCCTTTTCAGAAATATGGGATGGTAGCGGTCAAGAAGGTCAATAAAACTAATCTCAAACCCTTCCTCTCTCAAAATAGAGGCGATGTATAAGAGACCCAGGGGTTTCATCCAGAAATCAAAGGCTTTAAAATCATAAATCCAGGGGTTCACAAGAAGAGCTCTCATCTTTTAAGATTAGGGAATCTTATAAAAGAGTCAAGCCTTTTGTAAACTCAAATTATCGTCAATTGCAATAATCCATTGCGCACTGACATAGTGCAGTTATTTTTTGCGGGAGACTGCAGTTCTATCTTGCAAGAATTATCTTTTTTGTTATCTTTCTCTCACCCTGTTCTAACATTAACCAGTAGATACCATTAGAGAGTCCATATTTAGAGAGGTTTAAGCTTGTATGATAGTAGCCAGGGGAGAGAGTCTCATCTCTAATCAGAGTCACTCTTATACCTAAGCTGTTATAGATAGCAAGCCTTATCCTTTTCTGTTTAGGAACTCCATAGGAGATATTCAAGGTCTTTTTGAGAGGGTTGGAGGAGAGAAGGGTAAGAGAAAGTTCTTTATATAGTACCTCATAGGTGGATAGAAGTCAGTGTTATGGGGGTCCCAAATAGCAAAGCAGACCTTCATCTTTAAAGTTTAATCACTGTTTCTCTTCTGTCAACAGCCACTATTGCCCTTCTTTAATTAACTAAGAAAAAGATACTACCGCTCTTAAGTTCCACTAATTACCTCATAAGAGTAGTTTAGCTGGGATGTCTTTCTTATCATCGCTGATATGGGGCAGTATCTCTCTTGAGATAACTCTATAGCCCTCTTAATTTTATCCTCAGGGAGGTCTTTACCTTTTACAGTATAGATAATCTCTATCTTAGTATATATCTTTGGATGCTCCTCTGCCCTCTCTCCCTTTATCTTTATATGGAATTCATCAAAGTCCACTCTCATCTTTCTCAAGATAGAGACCACATCCATCCCTGTGCATCCACCAAGGGCGATAAGCATAACCTCCATCGGTCTTGGTGCAGTATCTTCACCCCCAACCCTTGGCTCTGTATCCATCACCACCCTATGATTTAAGGGTGAAATTCCTACAAACTTCATCTTCTCTATCCATTCCACATCCACCTCTACCATTTTACCCCTTTCTATTATAAACTCAACTCCTCTTGAATCCTTTTAATTATCTCTCTTGGCTCCTTTGCCCTTATGATAGGTCTACCGACCACAATATAGTCTGCCCCTCTTTCTATAGCCTCTTTAGGAGTCATAAACCTTGCCTGGTCATAAGCCCTCTCATCCTTTGGTCTTATACCAGGGCATACGACGGTAAAATCCTCTCCACAGGCTCTCTTAATCTCCTCTATCTCAAAGGGTGATGCTATAACCCCATCAAGCCCTGCGCTTTTAGCAAGCCTTGCCAGAAGTATTACCTTCTCAGCTAAGGAATAGGTAGTCCCAAAGATATCCTTAAAACTTGCCTCACTCATACTGGTGAGGATGGTTACACCAAGGATGAGGGGCTTTTTCAACCCCCTTTTTGCAGCTATCCCCAACACCCCTTTAAGGGTCTGCTCTAAGGTCTGAAAACCTGTGAGAAGATGCAGGTTAAACATATCCACACCAAGGAGGGTGCAGACCTGGGCTGCACCTGCAACTACTGATGGAATGTCATGAAACTTCAAATCCAGAAATACCTTTGCCCCTCTCCTCTTTAAGAACCTTACTATCTGTGGACCTGCCTTTGTAAAGAGGACACTCCCTACTTTATAGAACCCCACAAGGTCAGAGGTCTTATCTATAAACCTCTTTGCCTCAGCTATGGTATTAAAATCCAAAGCTACGATAAGTCTATCCTTCATCATTCCTCCTTTAAACCACCTATTAGCTCCTTTATATCCTCTATCTTGTTCTCCTTTAAATATCCTCTTAAGTCTTTCAGAATTTGGAGAGATATGAAAGGGTTGGTAAGGTTTGCACTCCCGATAAAGACAGAGGAGGCACCAGCCAGGAGGAACTCTATCACATCCCTATAACTCACTATCCCTCCACCTCCAATTACAGGAATACCTGCCCCTGCTACTCTATGGACACAGTATAGGGCAAATGGCTTTATCCCCGGTCCTGACAGTCCACCCCTCTCCCCTCCTAAGAAATATCTCCTCCTCTCAGGGTCTATGACCAGAGCATAAAGGGTATTTATAAGGGATACAGCATCTGCCCCTCCATCCTTACAGACCTTTGC
>CAZWJY010000144.1:3816-5057 GCA_964634335.1 uncultured bacterium | reverse complement strand
ATAAGTAGTCACTCTAAAATTTTAAGAAAACTCTCAAGAAAGTCAACCTCTCTGTTGACAAACGACTGAAAAGTCATATCCTCAAAGAGAATTGGGAAATCCTTATCTGATTCAGCTCATCTGGAATGGGGGCTATCTCCTCTCCTTAATCTTTGTCCCTCTCATAGCAAAGGGGTTGGGAGCCTCTCCTTTCTTAGTAGGAGCAGTTATGGGACTTACCAATTTTACCCTATTTATCTCCTCTACCCTCTTTGGTAGACTCTCAGACCTATATGGTAGAAAGATATTTATCCTCTTAGGACTTCTCCTGTCCGGAGTGGTTTTATTCTTCCATACCTGTATCTCCAACCTTCCCACTCTATTTCTATTAAGGGGATTGGCAGGGTTTTCTATAGGGATAATCCCGCCCGTCTTTCTCTCCTATCTCTATGAAAGGGGAGGTTCTCTTGGAAAATTTACAGGGCTTGGGTCTCTTGGATGGGGGATAGGCTCAATTATGGCAGGACTCCTCAAAGACTTCCATAGGGTCTTCTTATTCTCTTCAGGTGCATTCCTCCTCTCTTTTCTATTCACCCTCCCCTTAAAAGAGGTCAAGACAAAGATAAAAGTCCCTCCACTATCTTTAAGACTTATAAGAAAGAATCTTGGGGTCTATCTCGGTTTCCTTCTCCGCCATACAGGAGCCTTTGCTGTATGGGCAATATTCCCACTCTATTTGAAGTCAATAGGTGCTGATAGATTTTGGATTGGTATCATCTATGCAGTAAATCCCTTCTTCCAGTTTATATTTATGAACTATCTGGATAGATACAGAGGAAAGAGACTCATCAGTTGGGGTCTCCTCTTCTCCTCCATCACCTTCCTTCTCTTCTCTCTATCCTCCCGTCATTATGAAGTCCTGCCTGTTCAGATTATCCTTGCTCTCTCCTGGTCGTGTCTCTACTTAGGTTCTCTGAAATATCTTATGGAAAGAAATATAGAAAGAGGCACAGCCACTGGGATATTCAACTCTCTTTCAGGACTCTCAGGGATGATAGGTCCGTTCCTTGGTGGATTTGTAGGGGTTTTTGGTTATAAGATAGTAATGGTCTTTGCTATGAGTCTATCCCTTCTCGGTCTGATTGTATGGATAATTCTTAAAGATTAGTCAATCCCTCTTTGGAGAGAGCTCATAATAAGGAAACCCCTTCTTTTTATGCCACTCCTTGGGGTCTTTAAAATAGTCCTGAATTTCTCTATAC
>CAZWJY010000144.1:0-3806 GCA_964634335.1 uncultured bacterium | reverse complement strand
GTAATGAGAGTTATATTTTTGGGTATCCTTCTGGAAAGACATGCCTTCCTATCTGTAAGGGAGTGGAGTCTCACCTTCTTCTTTTTAAGATTCTCCTTCCCACCTTCAAGCCTATCAAAAATCACAAGACAGTCTTCTACTATCCCTCCCCTATTCCTTATCTCATCTATCACCCTCTCTTTGGTCCATCCTTTAACAATGGTATCATCCACAAGCAAAACTCTTCTCTTATATATCTCATGGGGTTTTATACCTTCCAAAAGGGATGCCTCAGGGTATCTCCTCCTTCTTCTTGCAAAGAATACAGGCTTGGAGAGTTTCTTGGAGAGGGTTGTAGCAAAAGAGATACTCCCTGCCTCTATTCCACAGATTAAATCAAATTTTATACTGCTAAGGAGTAGAATAGCTTGAGCAGTTATAAAATCATCAATAAAGGGATAATTGGGAAGCCCTTTCACATCTATATATATTGGGCTCCTATTCTTTCTCTCATCCACTTTAAAGAAGGGGACTAAATCACCAAGACTGGTCTTTATAGCCCCTACCTGCCATAAGAGGGCAGCGGTAATCTCCTTAAGATTCCCTTTCATCCTCCTCATTATATACTCTATATCTGGTTTTATTATCCTCTGATTACGGAAGAGCCTGTAAACCTTCTCTGTATCCTGAGGGATTGGAGACTGGATAGCAAATCGGGTCTCACTAATATCATATACTATATAGAAATTTACATTTGGCAGTCCATCCATAATTATAGGGTAAGTCTCAGAGTTCGCCTCCTTTAAAGGATGTCCTACCCTTAAGACTTTTGGATTTATCTTCTCTTTATATATCTTTAAAAAATTCCGGACAAACTTCTCTGCTTCTCCTATCTCAAGGACAAGGGGTGTAGATGCCCTAAATGTCCCCTTTTTTAATTCAAGGGATGTGAGAGGAACCTCTTCAAGTCTCATTTAAAAAGTATAGAGGACTATCCTTAAAAGTCAAGGAAGGGTGTGGTTCATCTATCCTTGCAATTTTGCTTCAGCAGAGTAAAATCTTTAGAAATCCCAAGTATCTTCTATTTTTGATTCACAAATGACTATAATAAAATTGTCTCCCCTCATCCCCTCACCAATACTGCCTTGTATCCGTAGTAGATTACCCCTGACTTTCCATCCTCTGAGACTTTCCTGAACTCTATTCTTACCCTCTTCCCTATCCCAATCTCATCAAATTCACAGTCCACAATCTGACAGGTTATCTTCACCCCTTCATCAAGTTCTATTATCCCAACTGCATAGGGAGCCTGACCCTTGAATTCAGAGGGTGGAACCCTTATTACTGTCCAGGAGAATATCTTCCCCTCCCCTTTCAATCTAATCCTCTCAAACTCTCTACCCCCACATTCATCGCATACAAGCCTTGGGGGGAAATGGACCTTACCACACTTCTTACACTTAGATGCCTCCAACCTATATCTCTGGGGTATCTCCCTGTGATGTCTGGCAGGCGATTCTCTCATACCCTCTTAAGGATAATGACTGTGGAGCTTGCTCCACTGCCTCCCATATTCTGGCAGAGCCCTATCCCGGCATCTCTCACCTGCCTCTTCTCAGCCTCTCCCCTCAACTGCTCTGTAATCTCCACAACCTGTGCCACCCCTGTTGCCCCTACTGGATGCCCCTTTGATTTCAATCCACCAGATGTATTTACCGGAATCTTCCCATTAAGGGCTGTAGCCCCTGACTTTGCCGCCTCCTTCCCCTCTCCCCTATTAAAGAATCCCAGTGCCTCAATCACACATATCTCTGCAATGGTGAAACAGTCGTGGACCTCTGCAAGGTCAATATCCTCAGGCTTAATACCTGCCATTCTATAGGCATCCTCTGCTGCCCTCTTAACTGCCCTGAACTCTGTTAAGTCATCCCTCTGATGGAGGGCTATCCTATCTGTTGCCTGACCTATCCCTATAATCTCTACCTTAGGGTCTCTTGCCTTATCTAAGGGAGCTAAGATGACCACTGCAGCACCATCGGTTATTGGAGAGCAGTCCAGGACCCTTAAGGGGTCTGCTACCATAGGAGACCTCTCCACTGCCTCAAGTTTAATCTCAAAGGGATACTGGGCCTTGGGATTTAGAGAGCCATTCTTATGGTTCTTCACCGCTACCCATGATAGCTCCTCCCTTGTAAGACCAAACTGATACTTGTATCTATTGGCAATCATTGCATATAGTCCTGGGAATGTTATCCCGTGAAATGCCTCATACTCCCTATCTGCTGCTGCAGCCAGGGCATAGGTGGCACCCTCTGTTAATAGATCTGTCATCTTCTCCACTCCTCCAACAAGGACTATATCATGGAACCCTGAGGCGACATCTATAAACCCCTGGATGAGTGCAACCCCTCCTGATGCACAAGCAGACTCTACCCTTGTAGAAGGGATGGGTCCTATCCCCAAGTAGTCTGCAAGGAGTGCACCGAGATGCTCCTGACCTGTAAATATCCCAGGGGTCATAGAGCCCACATACATCGCATCTATTCTGTCTACCTTTGCATCATCGATAGCAAGAAGCGCAGACTCAACAAATATCTCTCTTAAGGACTTCTCCCATAACTCCCCCCATTTCCCCATCCCTATCCCGATAACTGCTACCCGTCTCATCCCTCCCCCATCAGTATCTTCCCCCTGAACTTTGCATATGTCCCATAGTCTATATGTTTTATATTCCTGGTAATAAAATCCTCTGTGGATTCTGCCATACCCCTCACCTCTCTTATCCTATCCTGAACAGTAAATATGAAACCATCACTCCCTGCACCAGAGCCAAAGGAGACCAGAAGAATCTTATCCCCTGGCTCTGCTATATCCAGGACAGAGGTAAGACCAAGGGGTGAGGAGCCTGAGTAGGTATTCCCGATTCTCGGGCATAGAAGACCTGGTTCTATCTGCTCAGGTTTAAACCCAAGCCTCTTCCCTACCTTTAAGGGGAACTTCCCGTTCGGCTGGTGGAATACCACATATCTGAAGTCCTCTGGTTTCATTTTTGCAATCTCCATCAATCTCCTTGCGCAGGAGGTGATATGCCTGAAATAGGCAGGCTCGCCTGTAAACCTCACACCGTGGCGTGGATAAGGCTGATAGGGTCTACGCCAGAAGTCAGGGGTATCAGTGGTAAAGGAGTAGGTATGGTCTATAGATGCTATCACATTCTCTCTTCCAATGATAAAGGATGCAGCACCTGCTGCTGTTGAATACTCTAAGGGGTCTGATGGTGCTCCCTGGGAGGTATCTGAGCCTACAGCAAGCCCATACCTTATCTCTCCTGCCTTAACAAGGCTATAGACTACATATATAGCCTCTGTCCCTGCCTTGCAGGCAAACTCAAAGGAGGCGATATGGATATCAGGGGTTGCACCTATAGCCTCTGCAAGGACAGTGGAGGATGGCTTTACTGCATAGGGATGGGACTCAGAGCCTACATAACAGGCACCGATATCTTTGGGGTCTATCCCTGCTCTTATAAGAGCCCTCTTCGTTGCCTCTACTGCCATAGTGATGGTATCCTGGTCAGGTGAGGGGACAGACTTCTCTAATAAACCCAGCCCCCTCTTATAACTCTCTGCATCCACCCCCCAGATTTTAGCAATCTCCTCCACCCTTATCCTGTATCTCGGTATATAGGCTCCATACCCGATAATCCCTACCATCAAGGAAGTATACTTGAATATTTAGGGATGTCAAGGAGACAACCGCCTGGTTTATTATTTCATTCCCCTTGACAAAAAATTTTTTTATAATGGTAGCTATTTCAAGTTCTGGGT
>CAZWJY010000143.1:2556-5080 GCA_964634335.1 uncultured bacterium | reverse complement strand
AAATGTGGGTAGGTTAAAATACTTAGGGTTGACTCCTTCTATATTTTCTGTATCATTCTCTCAATGAGATTGCGGGAGCTCCATCTCTACGGATTCAAGTCCTTTCCGCATAAGACCAGAATTATCTTTGGAGAAGGTATAACAGCCATCGTTGGTCCTAATGGCTGTGGGAAGTCTAATATTATGGATGGTCTTAGATGGGTGTTGGGAGAACAGAATCTCTCCCTTTTGAGATGCAATAAGAATGAAGACCTTATATTCTTAGGAGCTGAGGGGACCCCTTCTGTAGGCTATGCAGAAGTGAAACTTATCCTCTCCAATGACAGTATTCCAGATTATGGGTCAGAGATAGAAATTCAGCGAAGATTCTTCAAGTCTGGAGAGAGTGAGTATCTATTAAACCGCTCACCTTGTAAACTGAGAGATATTGAGAATATCTTCTCCGATTCCGGAGGGAGTAGAAATTATTCTATCTTTAGCCAATCTTTAATTCGACAGGTTCTATCAGGAGAGATATCAAGGATGTTGGAGGAGGCAGCAGGAATAGCTAAATATAAAGAACAGAGAGAAGAGGTAAATAGGAGACTGCAGACTTCAGAGACAGACCTCCTTAGGTTGGATGATATAATCTCTTTGCATGAGAAGAGAACTTCAGAACTCTCCCGTCAGGCTAAAAAGGCTCAACTCTATGAGGAGCTTAAACAGGAGTATGATAGGCTTAGCCTGATAAGTCTAAAGAATAGATATGATAAAGTGCTCCAGAAAAGAGAAGAGATCCTTTCTAAAATTACTCCTCTGAGGGAATCGAAAGATACCCTTCTTTTAAAGATAGATGAAAAGCGAAAGGAATTGGAGGAGATAAGAAGAGAACTGAGAGGGGTGAAAGAGAGAGGTAGAGTATTGCAAACCGAGATGCTACAACTGAGAGAGAGACAGCTCTCCTTAGAGGCAGAAATAAGATATTCTGAGAAGGAGAAGGAGAGACTGGATAAGGAAGAGAAGGAAAGGGAGGTGGCTCTTGATAACCTAAGAAGGGTAAAGGATAATGTGGAGAAGGAATTCTCTATTCTAAAGGAGAACCTTAAAATGTTGAAAGCAGAGAGGGAGAGGTTGCAGGGAGAGGTAAAGGGTAAGGAGGAGGCTCTCCTGAAGATAAGGGAGACCTTAAGAGAGGAAGAGGAGAAGTTGAGAGAGACCTTTAATGAATACAACAGGATAACAAAGGAGATTTTGAAAAGGGAGGCAAGTCTTGCTAACCTTAAAGAGTATAGGGAGCATCTTTATAAGGAGAAGGAGGGGGTGGGAAAGAATATAGAGAGATTGAGAGAGGAGATGAAAATCTTGGAAGAGAAGAAGAGAAAGAAGGGAGATAGGCTCTCTCTCTCCCGGAGCTCCTTTGAAGATACCCAGAAAGCCCTTACCCAGAAGAGAGAGACCTATGAGAAGGAATTGGAGAGGAGAAGGAGAATAGAAGGGGAGCTGGCTTCCATAACAGGTAAGCTCTCCCTCCTGGAGACAAGAATAGGGAAAGAGAAGGAAGAGAAACTGAAAAGGTCTTTTAAAGATAAAAGAGTGGAGAGGGTCTTTGAGCTTGTCAAGCCTGAGAAAGGGATGGAGAGACCACTCCAAGCTGTAATATATCCCATAGCTGAATTCTTCTTCTTAAAGGATAAAAGGTTGAAAGTCTCTTCCTTGGATAGAGAAGAGAGGTGGGGGTTCCTCTTAGATAGAGACCACCCTATCCCTGAGAGGAGATATCCTACCGAAGAAGGGGTGATAGGTCCTCTCTACAAATTTATAAGGTTCTCTTCCCATACCCCTTCCCTTTTAAAGGACATTATCCACAGATTCGTCCTTGTTAAGGAATATTCTACCATTCTTAAACTCTCCCCACGCTATCCCTCCCTCTCCTTTGTAACCTTGGATGGGATAGCATGGTTTGCAGAAGGCATACTAATAGTTGAAGCAGAAGGGAAACCAGTCATCACAGAGATAGAAGGACTTAAAGCCCTGAAGGCTTCTAAGAGCGCACTCCTTAAAAAGGTGAGGGAGAACCTCCAAAGTTTGGAGAGAGAGATTAAGGATTTAGAGCAGGTTCAGGATAAAGAAGAGAGGATATTCCTTAATTCCTTAAAGGAGAACTCCTTATTAGAGGCAGAACTTACTGATATTAAAATGAGACTTGATAGAAGTTTACAAGAATTTAAAAGGCTGACTCAGGAGGCTTCAAAGATAGATAATGAGATTATAAGGGTTACACAAGAGAAGGATGAGCTACTTAAGAGAAGAGAAGATTTAGAAGAGAAGCAGAGAGAGGTAGAGGAGGAGATAAAGAGATGGGAAGCTTTGGTTCAAAAGAAGGAAAAAGAAGCAAAGCAAACCCTCTCCAAAGAGAGTGAATTCCTTACTAAATGGGCAAGAATGGAGGAGAATAAGAAGGGGATGGCTAAAAGGATAACCGAACTCTCATCAGAGGAGGAGGAGAATCTTTATCGACTCTCCAAGATAAAGGAGGAGAGGAGAA
>CAZWJY010000143.1:0-2546 GCA_964634335.1 uncultured bacterium | reverse complement strand
TTAAAAGGTGAGCTTGAGGAAGTTCTTAAAAGACTCAGCTCCCTTGAAACCCATAAAGGAGAGATAGAGAGGATAAGAGATTTAGAAATGAGGGAGGAGTCCTGTGAGAAGAGTCAGAGGGAGTTGAATGAGAAGCTCCAATCTCTTCAGGACTCCATCTTCTCTCTACAGATGGAAGAGCTGGAGATTAAAAAAGAACAGGAGAGACTTGAAGAGGAGGCAGAGAAGGATTATAAGGTAGATATCTCTAATCTCTCCATCTCTGGAGAACCCTCGGAGGATAGGTTAGAGATGTTGAGAAACAGGCTGCATAACTTAGGGAGCATCAACCCTTTGGCACTCTCTGAGTATAACAGAGAGAAAGAAGAACTGGATAGACTTAAGACTCAGAGGGAGGATATAATAAAAGCCAAGGAGAATCTCCTTGCCACTATTAGAGAGATAGACCGTTATGCAGTGAGGGAATACAGAAAGACTTTTAAGAAGGTAAGGGAAGCCTTTAGGGAAGTCTTTTCTGAACTCTTTGAAGGGGGTGAGGCAGACCTTATTCTTAAAGAGAAGAGACCTCTATGGATATCAGAGATAGAGATTATTGCAAGACCAAAAGGGAAGAGATTGAAGAGGTTAAATCAACTCTCTGATGGAGAGAAGACCCTTTTAGCCATTGCTTTCCTCTTTGCCCTCTATAGAATAAAACCCGCTTCCTTCTGTTTTCTGGATGAGATAGATGCGGCTTTAGACGATGCAAATGTGAGAAGGTTTGTGAAGTTTTTAAAAGAGCTCTCCAAAAAGACCCAGGTTATTATAATTACCCATAATCGGGAGACCATTGCTCAGGCTAATACCTTATACGGTGTTACTATGGAAACACCAGGTATCTCTAAATTGGTCTCCGTAGAGTTGGATGAGTTGCGAAAGGGGGGAGAATGAAAAGGATTATGAAGGTAGTAATATCCCACCTTTATATAAAAAATCCCTATTACATTATCCTTTCGGCTCGTTCATCCCGCTCTCCTAAAAGAATATACCTCTCCAAGACTCTCATAAATATCTTTCTCTATACAGGTATAGGAGGTTTATGCTTCCTTACTATTAAGACTGTTCGCCACTTTCAGGAATTCTCCTATCTAAAGAAAAGGGTGGCATATGCCCTGATAGAGAATATGGAACTACAGGAGAGGAATGCAGAACTTCTGAAAGATAAGGAGAGTATACTTGCTCAGATAGCTGATTTAGAGAAGAGGATAGAAAGGGAGAGGAGAGCTAATAAGAGAGCTCTATCCAGAGCCTCTCGGCGACTGAAACTTCTAAAGAGAACTATTCAGAGCCTGAAGGCACAAACAGAGGAGAAACTGTCTGAAAAGGAGGAGGATACAAAGTTAGGGACTGAGGAGGGAGGACCAAATCTGCCCTTAAATATAGAAAGGAGAAGGATACCTCACAAACTCTATCTGCCTGGCCAGAACCCTCCTATAGAGAAGAGAGTGGTTCGGAATAAGGTTCCCCGAGGTTATCCAGTGATGGGGAGGATAACCTCAGGGTTTGGCAGGAGAGGGAGAGGGTTCCATCCTGGTATAGATATTGCTGCACCTGTAGGAACGCCTGTTAAGGCTACCGCAGATGGAATAGTAGTATTTGCTTCAAGGAAAGGGGGATACGGAAAGTTGATAGAGATAGACCATGGTAATGGATACTCCACAAGGTATGGGCACCTTATGGGTTTTGCTGTAAGAAAGGGAGAGAGGGTAAAGAAGGGGCAGGTGATAGGATGGATAGGTCTCACAGGGAGGACCACAGGTCCTCATCTCCATTATGAGGTGAGAAAGAATAACATCCCTGTCAACCCCCGCAGGTATCTGAAATAATGGTTCTGGTAAGTGGTTGCCTTTTGGGTCTGAGGTGTAGATATGACGCCAAGAGGTTGAGAGTTCCTAAATTGATTAAAGAATTAAAAGACCCCCTCCCTCTATGTCCTGAGCAACTGGGAGGGTTTCCTACCCCAAGGATACCTGCAGAGGTAAAAGGGAGAGCAGAAGGGGTATGGAAGGGAGAGGCAAAAGTGATAAATGAGAAGGGGGAAGATGTAACCCAGGGATTTATAATCGGTGCAAAGGAGGTTCTTAGATTGGTGAGACTTTTTAATATCAAAAAGGCATACCTTAAGGAAAATAGCCCTTCCTGTGGAAGGGAAGGGGTCCTTATCCCCCTCCTTAAAAAGAGGGGGGTAGAGATAAGGTGGATAAAGTAGATACAAGTTAACGGTCAGCTTGATGATTTACCCTTAATAAAATTATGGGTTCTATTATCTTAGGGATTATTCAAGGGCTCACTGAATTTCTGCCTATCTCCAGCTCAGGACATTTAGTGCTGGCAGGAGCTATATTTAAGATTTCATCACAGAGTCTATTCTACGATGTCTGTCTCCATATGGGAACCCTTCTGGCAGTTCTTATCTACTTTAGATATGAGATAATAGAACTGTTTACTAAAAGGTTGAAATGGTTAGGGTTGCTCCTTATAGGTTCTATCCCTGCAGGGGTCGTAGG
>CAZWJY010000142.1:0-5121 GCA_964634335.1 uncultured bacterium | reverse complement strand
TCATCTTACCTCCTTATTAAGGGATAATCATTCTCTATCTTTTGTCAAGGGGGAGTGAGTGTTAGGTTAGTGGAAGGTTGTGTAAAGGACCCTGGAAATCCCTCTATCTGTTGCAATCCAGAGGGATTTTGGACCTGCATACATATCATTTACCTTATCAGAGAGGAGTCCTTCCTTTGATGTAAATCTCTGATAATGGGATGTCCTCTCATTGAATACCCATAGTCCCTTCTCTAACCCACAGAAGAGATAATCCTTGAAACTTTCAAGGGAATAGACAGGTTTTGATAAATCACCCCCTGGTAGAGTCATCCATTTCCATTTATTCAATGTATCCCAGACAACAACTCCGCCAAGACAACCAAAGAATCTATTCCCCTTAATTTCAGTAATATCATATACCCCTTTCCCGAATTTATTAGTAGAATCTCTTACCTCTACCCACCTATCACCCTTTCTATCCTTAATTAGAAGCCCATAGGTAGTAGCTACAAATATAGTATCCCTTTCTATAAATATCTTCTCCACTTCCCCTTTTGTCTCCAGCTCTTTTATAAGGGTATTTGAATTGGAATCAAAGAGATAGACCCCATAGCCCGTTCCAATGAAGAGTCCGCTCTTATCCTGGGCTGCAGTATAGACCCCCTCCCTTCTTAAAAGCCTTAAGACTTGAGGAGATATAAGGATATTCTTGGGTTTAAAAATTCTATACCTGGAGGTATTGAAATACGCCCAGGAATCCTTAACAGGATTGTAATAGGATAGACCAGAAGGGTGTAGAAACCATAATCCATCCTTTGCAGGGAAAATCCTTAAGACCTCCCTCTCTCCAGGACCAAAAAAGTAATGCTGAGAGATTTTTGTGGTAAGGTCATAAGCAAAGACCCCATAGCCATCTGTTCCTACCCATAGGGTAGACTGGTCTTTATAAAGAGAAGTAATCTCATAGCGGTTTAGATAATCGTCTAAGTAATAGTAAGGCATAAGAAAGAGAAAATCCTTTGGATTATAAGGACTTAGCTTACCATACCACTCTACACCAGAGACAGAACCTGCACTTTCAACCGTATAATTCAACTTATCTATCCTCACTATCTCTTGCCCATTGGTAAGATATACGAACCCCTTCCCTATACCTAAGGATGTAACCCCCTTCAATGGGAGAGGGGTTCTGTAGAGATGGCGAGTTAGAGGGTTGTAGTTCACAAGCTCCTTATCTGAAACTACCCATAGAGAAGAGGTCTCCATATCATAACCTCCAAGCTCAATATCTATAGGAAGCCCATCTACTTGGGTAATAGTCCTATCAAATTTTCTCTTTGACTTGTCAAAGACAAAGATTCCATCAGAGGTAGTAATATAGACAGAAAATGGGGAGGCAGAGATACTCTTTACATAACCCATCTGGGGTATATTGAACCAATCCTGAGGGTTGTAGATATAGAGAAAGATAAAGAGGAGCAGTTTCATACTCTTACCACCCCTCCTTCCCAGACCTCCTCCTCTTCTAAGGATTTTATCGTATCTGGCAGATATTTCAGAAGGTCAGAGGCGATAAGGGAGTACTCTGTCTCTTTTTCTATAGCAAGGTCTGCAGATTTTCCGTGTAAATATACCCCTATCATAGATGCCTTTATAGGCTCTACACCCATTGCGAGTAGTCCTGCTATCATCCCTGTGAGGACATCCCCAGACCCACCAGAGGCAAGACCTGAGTTTCCTGTAGGATTTATATAGGTCAACCCATCTGGCTGGGATATGACTGTGGGAGCTCCCTTCAGGACCAGAATAGAGTTAAATTCTCTGCTTGCTCTCTGTGCAATCCCTATCCTATCCCTGTTTATCTCCTTTATAGGAGTCTTTATAAGCCTTGATAGTTCACCAGGATGAGGGGTGAGGATAATAGGTGCAGATACCTGAGAGAGAATCTCAGGGTTCTCCTTCAGATTATTTATCCCATCCGCATCAAGCACCACAGGGATTTTTGCCTCTTTTAAAATCTCCTCCACAAATCTCTGAGTTTCTGGATGGACAGATATTCCTGGACCTAAGGCTATGGCATCAGAGTCAGAGATGAGTTCCCTAACTCTATCCAATCCTTTAATACTGAAACTCTCTCTCTCAGTTTGGGGAAGAGGGATTTTGATAATCTCTGTAAGTTTTGATTCCATAGCATCCACAAGCCCCTCTGGGATGCATAGCCTCACAAGTCCACACCCTATCCTTAATGCCCCAAGGGATGTGAGGGAGGCAGCACCTGTAAAACCTCTTGAACCTGCGATTACAAGAACTTTCCCAAAGGTTCCCTTATGACCATCAGGGGGTCTTTCTGGAAAGGCTTCCCTTATATCTTCTGAGGTTATAAGAAAAGTCTTCCCCTCTCCCTCAAGCCTTTGATAGGGTATCCCAATATCAGCCACCCATACCTCTCCACAGTATCCCCTTCCTGGATAAAGGATATTGCCATATTTAGGAAGACACATAGCCACTGTAAAGTCTGCCATAACCGCCTCACCCTTTACATCCCCACCACCTTCCACTCCAGAGGGTATATCTATTGAGCAGATAAGAGCTTCAGCATTGTTAATCAACTCAATTACTCCTTTTGTTATACCCTTTACCTCTCCTTTAAAACCTGTTCCAAATATAGCATCTACTATAAGGTCATATAGATTCAAATCTCTAATATCCTTAAGATTTTTGACCTCCTTAACCTCTATCCCAGACCTCTCAAGGATAGTAAGATTTATCCTCGCATCCCCTTTTATCTCTCTTTTATTACCTAAGAGGAATACATCCACCTCTGCTCCTCTATTTAAGAGATGCCTTGCTACAACAAATCCATCTCCCCCATTATTCCCTTTACCAGAGATAACAGCCACTCTTAGGTCTGGAAGCTCTAAATAGCTCTCTATCACTCTGCATACCCCTCTTCCTGCATTCTCCATCAAAATTATAGAAGGGATACCGAATTCAATGGTCGCCCTCTTATCTATATCTCGCATCTCATCCACTCTCACTACCCTCATCAATGCCTCCTTGCAATCACTTTCCCAGGGATTCTATACAGCCCACCCCAGTAAAGGATAGCCTCCTCTTTATTATAATCCTTGGCTACCCTTACAGAGAGAACCTTGCCTATGAACCAGGTATGGTCTCCTGTTTCTATCTCTTTTATCACTTTGCACTCTAAATTTGCAGGGCAATCCTTTATAGATGGGGCAGAGACTTTCATAGACTTCTCCTTTTCAAGTCCTGTTGCCTTAAATTTATCTATATCCCTCCCTGAATTCTCTCCACAGAAGCTCACCTTTTCTAAAAGTTCCTTTGTAGGGATATTTACTACAAACTCCTTAAATTTCTTAAGCAGGCTATGGGAATACCTATCAGGAGAGACCCCAATCCCTATTAAAGGTGGAGAGAAGGAGAATATATGAACCATAGCGATAGTAATGATGTTCTCATCAGTAGTGACCAGAACACAGGGGAAGCAAGGGAAAAACCTAAGAGCTCTGGAAAAATCATCAAAGAGTCTCTTTTCCATAGATAAGATTAGCCCTTATAAGGGTTTTGTCAACCCTTGAACTTACCCACATTTATAGGGGTTAACCTTTTAATGGTCATTGCGAGGAGTGAATTTGGTTGAACTAAACTATGGGTAAATTTCAGTTGAAGAAGGTCTAAATATGATTATCCCTTGACTAAGGAACTCCTTAGAGGTATCATATACAAAGAAAGGAGGAAGGATGTTAACCAAAGAAGAGCTCCTTAGAAAGGCAGAGAAGCCTGGGAAGGATGCAATGAGACTGCATCCCTTTTATAGAGGTAAACTTGAGGTTGTGCCTAAGTGTGCTATAAGAGACTTCAAAGATTTTAGCATCTGGTATACCCCAGGGGTAGCAGAGCCCTGCAGAGATATTAAGAATCATCCTGAAAAAGTTCTGGAGCATACAAATAAGGGAAACTATGTAGCTGTGGTCTCAGATGGAACAAGAGTCTTAGGTCTTGGAGATATTGGTCCTTATGCAGGTCTGCCTGTTATGGAGGGAAAGGCTATACTCTTTAAATACTTGGGTGGTGTGGATGCCTTTCCTATAATGCTCAAGACAAAAGACCCTGATGAGTTTATCCAGGCAGTAAAATGGATTGAGCCTACCTTTGGAGGGATAAATTTGGAGGATATTTCAAAACCCAAGTGTTTCTATATCTTGGAAAGGCTAAGAAAGGAGATGCCCATCCCTGTCTGGCACGATGACCAACAGGGCACAGCTGCTGTTACCCTCGCAGGCTTGATAAATGCCTTAAAATTCGTAGGGAAGAAGATAGACCAGGTGAAGATAGCTATGATAGGTGCAGGGGCAGCAAATATAGCCATCGCAAGGGTTCTATTCGCAGCAGGGGTAGACCCTAAAAAGGTAATAATGACAGACTCCAAAGGGATTCTCCACAAGGAGAGAGAGGACAGGAAAGTCTTACAGGAGAAATATAAGGAGAAGTGGGATATATGCCTGAAGACAAATGAGGAAGGGATAAAGGGAGGAATTCCAGAGGCTATGAGGGGAGCGGATGTGATGATTGCCCTATCAAAGTCAGGTCCAGGGGTAATAAAGAAGGAATGGATTAGACAGATGGCAAAGGACCCCATAGTATTCCCCTGTGCCAATCCTATCCCTGAGATATGGCCCTGGGAGGCAAAGGAGGCAGGGGCTGTAATTGTAGCTACCGGAAGGACAGATTTCCCCAATCAAGTAAATAACTCCTTAGGTTTCCCTGGAATATTCAGGGGAACCCTTGATGTAGAAGCGACAACCATTACTGATGAGATGTGCATAGCTGCTGCCTATGAGCTTGCCAAAACTGCAGAGGATAATGGATTAAGGGAGGATTATATAATCCCTACAATGGATGAATGGGAGGTATATCCAAGAGAGGCAGTTGCTGTAGGGATGAAGGCTATTGAACAAGGAGTGGCAAGAAAGAGATATACAAGGGAGGAGTTATTCAAAAAGGCTGAGGAGACCATAAAGAGGGCAAGAGAGGAGACCAAGTATCTGATGAAGGAAGGGTTCATACCTATGCCTGCATAACCCTCCTTATGATTTCTACCTGTTATCTATCCCC
>CAZWJY010000141.1:0-5177 GCA_964634335.1 uncultured bacterium | reverse complement strand
GTCCATACTCTTTTAGAGCTTTTTTAATAATCCTTAAAGATTTTGGGGATGCCTTCCAGAGGGGGAGTCTGGGATTACCTGCCCTCATTCCCAAGAGGTTCATTGCTGCCTTCACAGGTATAGGGTTTGTCTCTATAAACATAGCCTTTACCAAGGGGAGCATCTTTAAGTGGATTCTTACTGCCTTTTCTATATCTTTGGAGAGAAAACTCTCAATCATCAGGGCAACATCCTTAGGGATGATATTTGCCACAACCGATACCACCCCTTTTCCACCCACTGAGAGGATAGGGAGGGTGAGGGAGTCATCCCCTGAGAGGAGGGTTATCCTTTCTCCACAGAGCCTTACAATCTCTGATGCCTGGTCAAGATTTCCTGAAGCCTCTTTTATAGCCACAATATTCTTACAGTCATCTGCAAGTCTCTTTACAGTCTGGGGGAGGAGGTTCACACCTGTCCTTGATGGGACATTGTAGAGGACAATGGGGATATCCACAGATTCTGCCACCTCCCTGAAGTGGCGGTATAGACCTTCCTGAGTGGGTTTATTGTAGTAAGGGGTGACGATGAGTACCCCATCCACCCCCAGCTCTTTTGCCCTTTTTGTAGCCTCTATGGTCTTCTGGGTGGAGTTTGTTCCTGTCCCTGCAATGACAAAACCCTTCTTCCTCACTGTCTCTATAGTGAGTCCGATAATCAAATCCTTCTCCTCTTCTGTCAGGCTTGGCGCCTCTCCTGTTGTGGCACAGGGGGCAAACCCGGAGGTATGGTTCTTTAAACAGAAGAGGATATTCTTCCTTAGACCCTCAAGGTCCAGCTTCCCTCTTCTAAAGGGGGTCACAAGGGCAACAGTAGAACCTTCAAACATATATCCTCCTTTAACCATTCTCTCCTAAAATAAGAAAAAGTCAAGGGATTTTAAGCAATTCCAATGTAGACTTGACTCCTGGTTAATGAGAGTAAGTATACTTATAGATGGAACAGCTCTCAAGCTTCTCTTTAATCTTAGTCTTCACTTCTTCCTTATCAGGCAATTTATATTCTGTTTCATAAAATGACCAGGCTTCCCTCTCCTTGCCAGCATAGATATAACGGAGAACTACCTCAAGTATTGCAGAAAGATACTCTCCCCTTTCATCACTATAACTTTTGAAATCTATTTTTTCATTAAGTTTATTAACCCTCTCAATATCTTCTCCAATCCCTTTGAGAAGATAATCGGAAAAGAGATGGTTGGCTGGCAAATATTTATTCAGTCTCCTGTCGTATTTAAAAACCACAGCCGGAAGGGGTGAAAGGGCATGGCATAGACGGTCGAAATAGTCAAAGGTTAAGATAGTCTGAGTAAATTCAAACACGCCATCCTTATCAAGGTCTATAGGGGTCAAACCATAACCTACAGGATATTCCTCACTGTCATATATTATCTCATATTCAGGGAGAAGATTAAAAATCCAGTATGTCCAGCAACAATGGGCACCACCTGAGTATTGCTCTATAATCAACTCTCTTGTTTCTCTCCCCAGGAAAGGGAACAGACCAAAGCTGGTCATTCTCTTCAGATAGCCACCCTTTTTAAATAGAGCCAGAACCTCCCCTCCTTTTTTAAGAGTAGCAAACCAAGCTCCGGTCTGCGAGTCATAGGACCTTGTCACTTCATAGCCCTTATAGAGCAATGTATCTCCTTTAGTAAAGACGCTATCAAGAATTTTGGGAGAGATAAATAAGAGAGAAACCAGAAGGATATGCATAATCAAATCATAGATACCTTTTCTCTTTTGTCAACCCTCTGTCTCTTCAGGGACAGTCTACAATACAGCCTTGACATATGATAACCACCATTTATAGTTTTCTATGGACATCTCACCTGTGATTGCTGGACGCTACCGAGTTATAAAGTTATTGGGTAAAGGGGAGTATGGGAAGGTCTATAAGGTAAAGGATAGAACCAATGAAAGGATTTTAGCATTGAAGATTGGTCCAGAAAGGCACAGTCTCAGACTCAAAAGGGAATTCTCTCTTCTATCCCAACTCAGTCATCCAAACATTGTTCAGGTCTTTGACTTTGGTAGCATCCCTGCCCACTCTTTCTTTACTATGGAGTTTGTTGATGGACTACCTATCACTCAAGCTCTTAAGGGTTATTCTAAGGAACTCATAGAGGTCCTCTTTCAGATATGTGAGGCTCTTGAGTCCATTCACTCCCAGGGGCTCTTGCATTCAGACTTAAAGCCTCAGAATATTATTGTAAATAGAGATTTTTCAGTAAAACTTTTAGACTTGGGGTTTGCTGATGATTATGCTACCATCTCCGATATACCCAGAGGCAGTCTGGGTTATATAGCTCCTGAGGTCTTTAAAGCAACAGGGGTTGATGTCCGCTCTGACCTCTACTCCTTAGGAGTCATAGCCTATGAAGTCTTAACTCATAAAAAACCCTTTGAAGGGGAGGGTATAACCTCACAACTCCGCTCCCAGTATCGCTCTTCCCCTCTTCCACCCAGTTCTCTAAATCCTGAAATCCCTGAAGAGCTTGATGGTCTAATCTTCTCTCTTATCCAGAAAGAACCTGATAAGCGTCCGTCCTCAGCAAGGGAGGTGATGGAAAGACTTAAGGATTCCTTCTCTCTCAGCCTCTCCCTCCCTTCTTTAAAAAGACCGAAAAGGTTCATCCTCTCCTCTCCTTTAATTGGTAGAGAGGAGATTCTCAAAAGGTTGAGAGAGAACTGGAAAAGGGGAGGGAGTGTGACTCTGGTCACAGGAGAGCACGGTGTAGGTAAATCGAGAATATTGAAGGAATTTAAATTCCTTACTCAGATTGAAGGCTCCTTAGTCCTCCTCTATAATCCGAGAGAGTCTGGCAGAGACCTTCTAATATGGCTGATAAATCAGATTCCTGATTTCAAGGTGGATGAACTACCAGAGATAGATGCAAAGGAGAAGAGATACCAGCTCTTTGAGACCCTTACCCAGAACCTCCTCAATTTCTGGAAGGGTAGTTATAAAAGCCTTGTCCTTCTCTTAGATGATATGGACCTCTTTGACCCTGTAAGTCTTGACCTTGTGAGGTATATCTCTCTCTCCATAGATAAGGAGCCTGTGGTGCTTGTCTGCACAGGCTTACCTTGCCCAGAAGTCATAAGCCTTATTCAGGAATTTTCTGAGAAGCCCTGGTTCTCCCATCTAAAAATCCCGCCTCTCAACCCTGAACAGACAAAAAGGTTTATCCTCTCCCTCTTGGGAAAGGTAGAGAGGATAGAGAAGTTGAGTAGATGGCTGTATAAGGTCTCAGGAGGAAACCCCTTATTCTTATTTCAAACCATCCATTCTCTCATTGACCAGGAGTTCCTCCTCTATTTAAAGGGGAAATGGATGATATCTCAGGACATTAAAGATTTCCACCTCCCATCAGAGATAAAAGAGATGGCAGAGACAAGGCTCAAGGGTCTATCTCCAAAGGAAGAGGAGGTCTTAAAGACCGCCTCAGTAATCCAGAGGGGTTTTGAAATCTCCTTAATCGCCTCCCTTTATCCTGACCCCTTTGATACATTGGAATCTCTTACTTTTAAGGGTTTCTTAAATATCACCCCAAAATCTGAGTATGTGGTCTCTGATAGAATCCTTTCAGAGGTGATTGAGGAGAGGATAGAACCTGAGGAGAGTAGAAGACTCCATAAGAGAGTAGCTCAGGCTGTAGAGTCCTTATATCCGGACCAAGAAGATTTTATCTATGACCTTGCCCATTATTATACCCAGGCAGGGGTAAGAGAGAAGTCCTATTACTATTCCCTGAGAGCAGCTGAACTTGCCAAAAGAAATTATTTAACCAGAAAGGCACTGGAATACTACAGGAACGGACTATCTCAAAAAATTGCTACCCCTGATGAGACTGTAGATATTTTAAAAGAGATAGGAGACCTGGAGAGTGTCCTCGGAAGATTTCCCCAGGCTATTGATTCCTATTCCCAGGCTATCCAGATCTCTGAGGAGAGGGGATATAATGACAGAATTCCTCTGCTTCTATGCAGATTGGGGGCTACCCATCAACTTGCAGGTAACTATAATAAGGCGATGGAGGAGTTTAAGAAAGCTGAAGACCTGCTCCCTGCAGAGCCTTCAGATATTGAGGCAGAGATACTGGGGAGAATGGGATGGTGCTATTTAGCCCAGGGGAGATATGATAAGGCTGAGGAACTCTTCTCTAAGGTTTTGAGAATGGGTAAAGGGAGAAGAGATAGTAGAATGAGAGCCAATGCCCTATATGACCTTGGTGTTGCACTCTGGTATAAAAAGGAGTTCTCCCGTGCCTTGGAGTATGCAGAGAAGAGCCTCAATCTCTATAAGAGACTCTCTGACCCCTATCATAGTGCCATTACCTACTGTTTCCTGGGTAATATCTTCTGGGATAAGGGGGATATGGAGAAATCAAAGGAATATTATAAGAGGGCACTATCCTTCCAGAGAAAGGCAAAGAGTTTCTATTATTTAATAAGAACCCTGAACAACCTGGGGCTTATCGCCCAGACCCAGTCTGAACTGGGTGAGGCAAGGAGATACTTTGAGGAATCCCTGCTCCTTGCTGAAAGGATTGGGGATAAGGAGATGGTGGCAAGGATTACAAATAACCTGGGAAACATCTTCCAGGATGAAGGGGATTGGGAAAGGGCTTATGAGTGTTTTTCTAAGAGTCTGAGGCTATCAAAAGAGATGGGATATAAGAGGGGGATAGCAATCTCCCTTGATAATCTCGGCTCACTTCTCACTGCTCAGGGAGAGAGAGCCAAGGCTAAGGAGAGCCTTGAGCAGGCATTGGAGATAGAGAAGGAGCTGAAAGATGAGACTCTGCTATTCTTCCTCTACCACCATTTTGTCCAGCTCTATTTCCAGAAGGGGAAGTATGACTCAGGGAGGGGATACTTAGCTCAGGCTATAAGATATGCCCGAAGGTTCAATAATCCCCAGTGGCTATCCCGGTCCCTCTCCCTATTGGCTCAGCTAAGGCTCTATTCAAGGGATTTTAAGAGGGCTTTGGCTTATGCTCAAAGGTCTACCTCTCTTGCCCATCCATTTTCCAAGGAGTATGGGATAGGGTTGAGACTCCTTGGTCTGGCTCAATCCCTTTCAAAGAAAAGGGAGGAGGGGATAAAGAATCTTAAGGAGAGTGCCAGGATATTTAG
>CAZWJY010000140.1:0-5209 GCA_964634335.1 uncultured bacterium | reverse complement strand
GTGGTAGGATATTCCTTTAAGAATTCTATCCTTAAAGAGTATCTTCCAAAAGCTTTGTAAGCAAGAGAGAGCAGAGCTATGGTCTTTAATTTTTTAAGATACTTCTCAATTTCTTCCTCCCTGTAATCCTCCTCATCGGTTGGATTTGTTCTAATTGCCTTATCCCACCACTCCGTTGCTTTATTATAATCCCCCCTTTTATGATAGGAGAGGCTATATACTTACATTTTCTCCCCTCTCTTATCTCTATTATGTTAATAAACCGCAGAAGCCGCAGATTAAATGGATGTGTTTCAATACCACAGGGGTTGACAAAAAGGGATTTTTTATTATTTTTACAAAAGGAGGTAAAATGGCGAGAAAACGCGGTACAAAAGGCAAGGGGACAAAAAAGACAAAAAAAACCGCTAAGAAAAAAACAAAGAAGACTACAAGAAAGAGAAAGAAATAGTTATTAAAGTCCCCAAAGCCTTGAATGGAGAGGATATGGGAGCGTTTCCTATCTACTAAAAGTGTAAGTAGATTTTTGAAAGAAGTAGAAGGAGATGCTCCCATATCTGTTAAAGGGGTAGTAGGGTCTTCTCTATCTTTTTTAGGAGGGGGATACTTTAAAACAACTGGAAACTCGGTTGTATTTATTCTTAAGAATGAAGAGGAGAAGAGGGAGATACTCTATGACTTCTCTTCTCTATTCCCTGAGGATACATTCTCCTTAAAAAATTCCATAGATTTTCTAAGACTGAAAAAGAGAATAGATAGAAGGGAGAGGTTCATTCTTGTCTTAACTAAGGGAGAGCTTCATAGGGAAATTCCCCAGATGGAGATATGGGGAGAGTATATTCTAAATATAAGGGAGGGTCAGAAATTCTCCTTAAATAGAATCAAGGAATGGCTTCATAAGAATGGATACGAGTATATGGATATGGTAACAGAGATAGGGGAATGGGCTTTCAGAGGAGGTATTGTGGATGTCTTCCCCTTAGGTTATGAGAATCCTGTGAGGATAGAGTTTTTTGGAGATGAGATAGAATCTCTTAGAGAATTCGACCCCCTTACCCAGAGGTCCATAAAGAGATTATCCCAGGTTGAGATAGCAAGTTTTAGAAAGACTCCAAAGAGTAAGAAGACCATCCTCTCTCTATTTCCTGAGTCCACAACCATTTTTACAAATACCCCCCTCCACCTCCCCTTCTCTACTATACTCATAGCCAATGATGGAGAGATAGATTTAGGTTTTGTTGAGCCTAATATCTATCTGGGCAATTTTAAACTCTTGCGGTCTGAAATTGAATCAGAGAGTATGGACTATCTCATCTCTTATGGAGAAGATTATCAGATTCAGAGGCTCTATAAATTATTAGGGTATAAACCCCACTATTTCAAAGCCCGACTCCATAAAGGCTTCTCATCCTTGGAAGAAAAATATTCCTTAATTACTGAAAGGGAGATATATGGTGCACCAATCATACATCCTCCAAAACCAAAGTTCAGAGGACTCCCCATAGACGACCTCCTTGCCCTTCATAAGGGGGATTATGTGGTGCATCTTGATTATGGGATAGGAATATTTGAGGGGCTTAAGAGATTAAAGATTGATGGTAAAGAGAAGGATTTCCTCTACATCAGATATGCGGGTGGAGGGAGATTATTCCTACCTGTCGAGAGTATAGGTCTTTTGGATAGATACATAGGGAGTGAGGATAAACCACCAAAGCTTGACAGATTGGGAGGGAGTGCCTGGTTAAAGGTAGTGAAGAGGGCATCTAAGGCTGCCCAGGATTATGCCTCTCAACTCTTACAACTCTATGCCAGGAGAAGTGTTGCTAAAGGGTTCAGTTTCTCAGAGGATACCAAGGAACTATTAGAACTTGAAGCTACCTTTCCCTATGAAGAGACAGAGGACCAGTTGAAGGCTTTGAAAGAAGTGAAGGAAGATATGGTTAAGTCAAAACCTATGGATAGACTTATATGCGGAGATGTAGGATATGGTAAGACTGAACTCGCCTTGAGAGCTGCCTTCAAGGCTGTTATGGATTTTAAACAGGTAGCCCTACTCGCACCAACAACCATTCTTGCTTATCAGCACTATAATACCTTTAAAACCAGATTGAAGGATTTCCCTGTAAGGGTAGCAATGCTCTCCAGATTCATTCCCAAAAGGGAGAGGGAGGGGATACTTAGAGATTTAAGGAAGGGTCTTATAGATATTGTTATTGGAACTCATATGCTTCTGTCAGATAAAGTAGTGTTTAAGGATTTAGGTCTGCTGATTGTGGATGAAGAGCAGAGATTTGGAGTGAGGCAGAAGGAGAAGATAAAGGAGAGGAAAACTTCTGTAGATGTTCTCACCCTTACAGCCACCCCTATTCCAAGAACCCTCTATATGTCATTGGTGGGTCTGAGGGATATATCTACCATAAGAACTCCACCCCCGGGTAGGAAGGGGATAATTACTGAAGTCCACCATTGGGATGATTCTCTTATAAGGGAGTGGATTATCAGGGAGATATCAAGAGGTGGTCAGGTATTCTTTATTCATAATAGGGTCCAAACCATATCCAGTATCGCTCACAAGTTAAAAACCCTTCTCCCAGACCTGAAATTGGGAATTGCTCACGGTCAGATGAGAGAGAGAGAACTTGCTGAAGTCTATCTCGATTTTAGGGATGGGAAGTATGATATCTTACTCTCTACAGCCATTATTGAGTCAGGACTCGATTTCCCAAAAGTCAATACAATTATTGTAAATCGTGCCGATAGGTTTGGACTCTCTGATCTGCATCAATTAAGAGGGAGGGTGGGGAGGTCAGAGAAACAGGCTTATGCCTTATTCCTGATCCCTGATGAGAGAAAAATCTCAAGAGAGGCTAAGAAAAGGCTCTCAGCTATCCTTGCCTATTCCAAATTGGGCTCAGGATTTAAACTTGCCTTAAGAGATATGGAGATTAGAGGTGCTGGAAACCTATTAGGACCTGAACAGCATGGTCATATAGCAAGGGTGGGATTCAATCTCTATTGTAGACTCTTAAAAGAGGCAGTAGCAAGACTAAAGAAGCAGAAGATAGTAGAAGAACCGAAACTGGAAATCGATGTAGAGGCTTACATCCCTTCATCTTATGTCCAGGACTCTTTTGAAAGGGTCGCTCTTTATAAGAGACTTCTGGGAGTAGAAGAGAAAAAGGAGATAGATTCTTTGAGAGAGGAACTGGAAGACCGATTTGGACATTATCCAGAGATTGTGGAGAACCTTTTTAATATTGCTGAGATAAGACTCTATGCCAGACTTATAGGTGCAAGAAGAGTAGCTCTAAAGGGTAAGAGGATAGTGATTGAAACTTCTAAAGAGAAGATAGAAACCCAGGGCAGTTTTAATGATTTGAAGAGGATTTTGATGGAGAAAGCCTCATTGGATTCAAACCTATGAAATTTATCTTATAGACTATCTAACAAATTGTTATTACTACGACAGCAAGAACGACTGAACCGGAATGGTTACAATATATAGAAAAGTAAATTTTACAACTCTTATCTACTCAAGGACATAGATATTCTTCCTCCTACACATATCCTTGAGTATCTTTGGCCATACGCTAACACTCACCTCTCCAAGGTGTGCCTTTCTAAGCAGAAGCATATAGGTTCGGGACTGTCCAATACCACCGCCGATGGAGAGAGGGAGCTCACCCGATATTATTCCTTGATGGTATGGAAATTTGAGGAAGTCAAGCTGACCTGACATCTCCAGCTGTTTCTTGAGTGTTTCAGCATTGACTCTAATCCCCATAGATGTCAGTTCGTGGCGGCGTTTTGTCACCGGATTCCAGACAAGAATATCGCCATTAAGACCGTGCATAGGTCTACCATCCTCAGACACTGTTTCTGTTATCCAGTCATCATAGTCTGCTGCCCTCATTTCATGCGGGTAACCATCTTTGAGTGGCCAACCAATACCTATGATGAAGATAGCGGGATACTTCTTCAAGACTTCTGTCTCCCGTGCTTTACGGGGTAAGTCAGGATACCAGTCAAGAATGTCCTCTGCATGCAGGAAGGTAAGCTCTTCCGGAAGATTGGGATATTTTTCTGTCCGTAGCTGAGGGAAGAGTTCCTGAATATAGGTTTCAGCTCCCTTGATTACCTTCCAGATTTTTTTTACCACACTCTTTAAGAAATCCAGATTGCGTTGCTCCTCTGTGATTACCATCTCCCAGTCCCATTGGTCCACATAAGCGCTATGGTCATGGTCAAGGAAGTAGTCCTTACGAACTGCACGCATATCTGTAAGGATGCCTTCTCCTACTCCCATCCCAAACTGTTTCAAGGCAAATCGTTTCCACTTAGTTGCAGCCTGAACTATGGAAGCTCTGATAGGTTTCTCCAGTCCTAAGCCACAATCAAATTCAATAGGGGTTCTTGAACCATCCCTATCCAGAAGGTCATTGATACCACTCTCTACATCTACGATTAGAGGGACTGTCACTCGAATTAAATTGAGCTCTTTGCACAGATTCTCCTCAATATAGTCTTTTATTGCAAAGATAGCCTTCTGGGTCTCTTTTGGAGTCAATAGAGACTTATAGTCCTGAGGCAAGATTTTTTCTAATTCATTATAATCGCCAATACCAGGACCTGCCAGGTCTTCTCTCTTATCTCTCATTATATTCACCCCCTTTCTCAGATTTGATTCCCATTATATTAGAATCTTATCCCCTGTCAACCTTTCAGAAGGACTCCTTGTATCCTATCTCTACTATCCTCTCAAAGCCATCCTTGCCCAGGATATCCCTTACAGAGAATGTTAAGGAGAGGGTCTCCATAAATTTTAATTCTATACCGAGATTGAGTCCGTCTTCAAGGCTATAGTCCCCAAGGAGTAGAAGACCTGTCCCAATCCCAACACAGCCCCCACAGAATCCATCAAACTTCTTATCCTTACCTACCTTCCTATTCACCCCTAAGGTTCCTTTGAATAATTCAAAATCTTTACCTAAGGCAAGGAAGAATCCCTTGGGAGAAGTTTCGTATCCCTCTCCATTATATTCCCCATAACCCTGGGAATCAAAGCCGAATATCAGTTGAGGATAGAACTCTGATTCTGGAAGGAGCAGGACTCTTGAGCGGAACTCTACCCTTGGATACCATTCTGGAGTCTCCTTCCCTAAGAGTCTGAGTCCTCCATAGGATAGACCGATGGTGAATCTATCAAAGA
>CAZWJY010000139.1:0-5210 GCA_964634335.1 uncultured bacterium | reverse complement strand
ACTCTATTATATGGGTCACTTCCCCTGGTTCCTATAAGATAGTAGCAGAGGCAGAGGATGAGGCAGGTAATGTAGGGGGTGATACAATTAGTATTGAAATAACCTACCCAACTCTGGCAAAACTATGAGAGTTCTTGTGACAGGTGGAGCTGGATTTATCGGTTCCCATCTTGTAGACAGATTGATAGAGAGAGGAGATGAGGTGGTAGTGATAGATAATCTATCTCAGGGTAAAAAGGAGAATATTAATCCAAAGGCAAAGTTTTACAAGAAGGATATAAGGGACTCTGGTCTGGAAAAGATATTTAGGAAATATTCCTTTGATGTCCTCTTCCATGCTGCTGCCCAGGTATCTATCAGGGCATCCATAGAGAACCCCCCTCTTGATGCCTCAATAAATATCCAGGGCTCCCTCAACCTCTTTGAATTATCCAGAAAGTATGGGGTAAGAAAGGTCGTATACACCTCTTCTGTGGCTGTATATGGAGAACCTCAGTATCTCCCCTGTGATGAAGACCACCCCATTGCCCCCCTCTCCCCTTATGGCGTAACAAAGAGTAGTGTTGAGGAATACCTCTATGTCTATAGGACGAATTATGATATAGACTACTCTATCATAAGATATCCCAATGTTTATGGACCGAGACAGAGTCATACAGGAGAAGCAGGGGTGATAGCCATATTCTCTTCCAAAATGTTAAAGGGGGAGAGGGTGGTCATCAATGGTTCTGGAGACCAGGAGAGAGATTTCCTCTTTATAGATGATGCCATAGATGCCAGTCTCTCTATTATTGACCTTCCCATAAGGAAGGGTCATATTGATCCCACAAATCTCATCTTCAATTTAGGGACAGGGAAGAGCGTCTCAGTCAATAATCTCTTTGAAATCTTATCAAAGATAACCAATTATACCTTAAACCCCCTTTATGGTCCACCAAGAAAAGGGGAGATATATCAGATGCAGGTGAATGCCACAAGAGTAAAGAAGCAGTTGGGATGGGAACCAAAGATAAATTTAGAAGAAGGTTTACAGAGGACAGTGGAATGGTTTAAGACTCACAGAATTGTTTAATATACTCATCTTAGGACTGACAAGCCTATTCACTGATATATCAACAGAGATGGTCTATCCCTTAATACCCCTTTATCTATCCACTCAATTGGGTGCATCCCCTTCGGTTATTGGTCTGATTGAGGGGATTGCTGAGAGTCTCGCATCCCTCCTAAGAGTATTTTCTGGATATATCTCTGACCTTACCAGGAGGCGTAAATCTATTGCTATTATGGGTTATAGTCTATCCTTCTTTGGTAAGATATTCCTCTATATATCCAGGGTATGGGGGGATGTTTTGACATCAAGGGTTGTGGATAGGATAGGGAAAGGGGTTAGGACTGCTCCAAGGGATGCCCTTATAGCTGATAGCATTAGTGAGAAGAAGAGAGGGAGAGGCTATGGATTCCATAGAGCCTTGGATACCCTTGGAGCAACCATTGGCATATTGCTTGCCTACTATTTCTTTACATCCTTTAAAGGGGATTTTAAAAGGGTATTCCTCTATTCTCTAATCCCTGCATTCATAGGGGTTCTTCTACTATTCTTTGCAAAGGAGAGGAGGGCTGTCCAGAAGAGGGAAGGGAGACCATCTCTCAAGTTTAGAGGGTTACCTGGTAGATTAAAAATCTTCCTATCCATTGTTCTCTTATTTGCCCTGGGAAACTCTTCTAACCAGTTCCTCTTATTAAGGGCAAGGAGTATAGGGGTGAGCCTATCTACAATTCTTCTATTCTATCTTGCCTATAATATAGTCTATGCTGGATTCTCCTACCCTTTGGGAAGACTGTCTGATAGAATAGGGAGGAAGAAGGTTTTAGTGATGGGCTATCTTGTGTATGGTCTTGTCTACTTAGGCTTTGGGATGGCAAAGACCCAAACTCATCTATGGCTCCTTTTTAGCCTTTACGGGCTCTACTCAGGTTTCACAGAGGGTGTAGAGAAGGCTTTTATAGTAGATTTAGCACCTATCCATTTAAGGTCGACAGTCCTTGGTCTGCATTCAACCCTTGTAGGGATAGGGTTATTCCCTGCTTCCTTTATAGCTGGGATTCTATGGAATATAGGGGGACCTTCCCTCCCCTTCTTCTTTGGAGGGGGTTTAGGGATTATTGCTGCCCTGGCTCTGAGCCTATTTATTTAATCTTCACTTGGTATATGGGGGCTCTCCTCAATTACCTCTGCCCCTTCTGGTGGGGTGAAGGAGAAGAGCTTAGGAGATAGTTTCTTATTATAGATAACATTAGAGAGTTTAAAACTCTGCCTGTTTCCTGCAGGGTCAACTGCTCCCAACCCCTTAATATAATAGGTCCTTAGGTCTATCCCCAGAGATATGGGGATAGGGAGGGGTTCAGGGGTTTTGGGGATGAGCTTTATCCATACAAGCCCCCCTTCCTCCTCTGGTAGACTATCTACCCTATACCTCTCTTTATAATCCTTGAGGATAGTAAAAGGAGAGAAGAAAGGGGTCTGATTGGTAAACTCTGTCTTATAAACTGTATTTATCCCCTTTATATAAGTCCAGAGATTCTTACCATCATAGACAAAGAGTTGGGATTCTGGAGTAAGAATCTCCAATCTCAAGAGGTCTGGTCTCTTAAGATAGAATCTGCCCTCAAATCTGGCTGACTCTCCCACCCCTTTTACAGAAGTAATCTGGGAGAATCTCCCTTGCATAGTAGATATGGAGTCATATTTGGCTTTAACCCTTGCAAGGATATGGTCCACATCCAAAGCAGAAGCTATACCCATTATTAAGAAAGCTATCAGGTATCTCTTCATTCAAACCTCCTTTATAAAGGATAAGGGGATATATAGAATTGTCAACCCTTCCAAAAAGGTGGTTGACCTTAAGGGATTAAGGGTTATATTAAAGGGTGGTCATCCTTATCACTGGTGCAAAGGGACTCTTGGGGAATTATTTATGTAAGGAGCTTGAAAAGACTCATACCCTTGTAAAATGGAACCTTCCAGAATTTGATATTACTGAGAAGGATAGAACTATAAAAGAGATTAAGAAAGTTAGACCAGAGATGATAATTCACCTTGCTGCATTTACTGATGTAGACGGTTGTGAACTGGATAAAGAGAGGGCATATAAAACAAATGTGATAGGAACCTGGGCTGTGGTTATAGGAGCCCTTATCTCTGAGGCTTCCTTCTTGTATCTGAGTACTGATTATATATTTGATGGCAGAAAGGGGGAGCCATACCTTGAATATGATGAACCCAAACCCCTGAATTTTTATGGAAAGACAAAACTCTATGGCGAGAGAATAGTCAATCAGCATATTGATAGATTCTTTATTATCAGGAGTTCTGGACTTTATGGAAGAGGGGGGAGGAATTTTGTAGACACCATTATTGAAAGGTCTGAAAAAGAGAGAATATTGAGAGTGGTAAAGGACCAAATTGTCTCAACCACCTATGCAAAAGACCTTGCCCTATTCATAAATAGGCTCATAAATACTGAGTATTATGGAATCCATAACTTCACCAATTCAGGGAGTTGTTCCTGGTATGAATTCGCTCAAGAGATTAAAAGGATAAAGGGACTGAATGTAGAAATAGAACCCATAGCATCTTCAGAGTTGAATCGTCCTGCAAAAAGACCTATATACTCTGTTCTCAGGACATCTCCCTTATTTGAAAAACCAAGAGGATGGAGAGAAGCGCTTGAGGAGTATTTAATCAAGCGACTATGATTAGGCTCTATATTTCTAAAACCCTTGGTTCCCTTTTCTCAACATCTAAGATTACTATAGTTGCCTTTCCTGTAAGCCAGCCAGATGCCTCACCAGGGTTTATAAGGGTTGGGAAACCCTTCCCAATCTCTGTCCTATGGGTATGTCCATAGATAATAAAGTCTATATTTTCCTTAGAGAAGCCCGGCTTATGAGATAGAAGAACCCTTTTCTCTCCAATCTCTATGAGCCAGGGTTCATCCCTTATGAGGAATCCCAGTTCTCCTGCGACTTTTAATAACCCCTCCCTTTCTCCATCACAATTCCCAAATACACCCTTTAAAGGAGAGATAAGTCTTTCAAACCTCCTCAGGGAGAAGGGGGCTATATAATCTCCACAATGGAGGACAAGATTGACCCTCTCTCTATTGAAGACCTCTACAGCAGCATCTATCTTTACAAGGTTGTCATGGGTATCAGATATGATTCCTATCTTCATTCTAATGGACAAGGATAAGTTTCTCAGTCTGGAGGGACTTATCTGTCTCAAGTCTCAGGAAATAGATACCGTTGGGAAGTTCTTTCCCATCCCAGGTTACTCTATAAGCTCCAGGCTCCTGGCTTTGGTTTCTGGCAAGAGTTTTTACCAATCTACCCTGTGCATCATAGATTTCAAGAGAGACAGGGCTTTTATCTGGTATCTCATATTTAATATCTGTTATCCATTTGGCAGGGTTCTGGTCTCCTTCTAAAAGGGCATAGAATTTTAAAGAATAAGTGATAAAAGAGATTGAGCCTGTATAGGGTTTGAAGGTTATCTGGATAGAGGAGTCAGGTTTGAGACTATCTATTTGAGAGGTATCAGAATAGATAATCTCTCCATCTTGAGATATATCACAAATAACAGGAAAGCTTATTGTAAGGGCACCAGAGTTTTTAACAGTAGCTTTGGGCTCATAACCCTCTTCTAATCTATCAGGAGAGTCAATACTAACCATCTCAGCATCCAAATCAGGTCTTTTGGAGTAGAGGCAGATAAGGTCCCAGGAGACTGATTCGCCAAGAAATAGAATGGGGTACATTTGCCCATGTCCATATGTCCATAATTCAATTGCATAAAGACTATCTGTCTCTGGTAGCCCTCTCCTTATCCATAATTCATAGATATTCCCCAGATTAATATGGGTCCAGGTATCCTGTTTACCAGGATTCTTAAAAGTCAAAGTATCTCCTTGACCTCCCAAGATTTTAATACCCCATTCATAAGCTCCGTCTGGGTGGGGGTGCCATTTAACCCAGAAGACCAGACTGCTATCAAGGTCAAAATCCGAAACAACCCTGGGAATAAATTCTTGACGCAGCATAGCATACCCCGTGGTATAATATGAAGACCCTGCCGAAGTTATGCCTACATACTCTGGGTCAGGAGTAGTAGGGTCCATAGAATGGCGATTTGCACAAGCCAATGTCTCTCC
>CAZWJY010000138.1:0-5226 GCA_964634335.1 uncultured bacterium | reverse complement strand
TCTTAGTACCTGGCTATTTCCATACCAGAGGTTTAAGTTCTTCACTATTATTTTATGATTTACCATCCCTTCCTCCTTCTTGCACGGGTCCTTATAGTTATAGCCACAAGATTTATTCCCAGCACAAGCAAAAGGAGCACCAAGGCAGTGCCATAAGCTATGGGGGTCTGGTATTCTGGCTTTGTTCCCTCTGTCATCAAGGCGTATATGTGATAGGGAAGAGCCATCACCTCATCAAGCAAGGAATCTGGAAGTCCTCTCTTAAAGAAAGTAACTGCAGTAAACATAATAGGTGCTGTCTCACCTGCTGCACGACCTATCCCAAGAATCGCACCTGTAAGGATTCCAGGCAGGGCAGTAGGCAGGACTACTCTTTTTACCGTCTGCCACCTGTCTGCCCCTAAGGCAAGGGATGCCTCCCTGAACTCTTTTGGCACAGCCCTTATTGCTTCCTCGCTCACTCTTATTATTATGGGAAGAATCAGTATCCCCAGAGTAAGAGAGCCAGAGAGTATGGATACTCCAAAGCCAAATAATTTCACAAATACTGCGAGTCCAAAAAGCCCAAATACTACCGATGGCACTCCAGCCAAGGCGTTTACCCCAATCCTTATAGTCCCTACTATCTTCTCATTCTTTGCATATTCTACAAGATACACAGCACTCGATATCCCAAGAGGCAGGGCAAAGAGTATAGAACCTGAGGCGAGCAAGAAACTTCCGAGAATTGCAGGAAAGATACCCCCTTTTGTCATACCTGCCTTAGGAGATTCAAGCAAAAAACTGAGACTCATCACCTTAGCTCCATTTACAGTCAGATAAACAAGGAGAACCATAAGAGAGAGCAGAGTGATAACTATGCATAGGAATAGAAAGGAGAGACCTATCAGTTCTACCTTCCTTCTCATCTCTTTTTGACCCTTTCTGCAAGGATACTCAAGCTAAGGGTTATTACAAATAGAACAAGCCCAATTGCAAATAGTGCATGATAATGCATACTCCCTATAGGTGCCTCTCCCATCTCAGCGGCTATGGTAGCAGTCATAGGTCTAACAGGTTTAAGAAATGATTCTGGTATCACTGCTGCTCCACCTGCAACCATCAAAACAGTCATCGTCTCACCAATCATTCTTCCTATGCCCAGGATAGCAGATGTGAAGACGCCTGACTTTGCTGCTGGAATGACCACTCTTGTAATGGTCTCCCACTTTGTTGCACCAAGGGCAAAAGAAGCCTCTCTCAGGCTTTTCGGAACTGAGGCGATGGAATCTTCTGCAATGCTTGCTACGAGTGGCAGAGCCATAATGCCCAAGATGATAGAGGCAGTGAGTGCAGTAAGCCCTACCGGAATATTGAAGAGCTTCTGGACAAGTGGTGCCAAGAATACAAGACCAAAGAATCCATAAATAACAGAAGGGATACCAGCAAGTATCTCAATAAAAGGTTTAATCAACTCCCTTACTCTTAAAGGCGCAATCTCAGACAGATATATGGCACATCCAAGCCCCAAAGGGAGAGCTACGACTATAGCGCCTGCTGTGATTATAAGCGAGCCAAGGATTAGAGGGAGGATACCAAACTCTGGTGGTTCATAAACAGGATGCCAGGATTTACCAGAAATAAAATTGAAAAGGGATACCTCCTTAAATACAGGTATACCCTCAGTAAAGAGAATAACGGTTATGCCAAAGAGAAAGACCCAGGAGAGAAAGGCAAAGAAAGGCAATACTCTCTCAACAGGACTCCTTCTCATTGCAAGTTCCCTCTATGGAGAGTGGAGGGGCGGGACAAGCCCGCCCCACCCTCTTATACCTATCTTACAGGTATGTATCCTGCCTCCTTCACTATCTTACTACCCTCAGAACTTAAGATGAAGTTTATAAACATCGCAGCAAGCCCTTTCGGTTTTCCATTGGTATACATATACAGAGGTCTTGTGAGTTTGTATTCACCAGAACGAACGGTCTCGGCATTGGGCATAACACCATCTACCTTAAGAGCCTTCACCTTTGATGAGAGATATCCAATCCCTATATAGCCGATAGCACTGGGGGTCTGTGCCACTGTTGTAGCCACCGCCTTGTTAGAGGCAAGCATCAGGGCATCTTCCCTTGTCTTTCCACCTTTGAGCACCAATTTTTTGAAAACTTCAAAAGTCCCGGATGCTACATCCCTTGAGATTACCACTATAGGCCCAGGTTTACCACCTAAATCTCTCCAGTTGCTAATTTCTCCCGCATAGATCGCCTTAAGTTTCTCTGTAGTAATAGAAGTTATTGGATTTGATGGATGGACAACCACAGCAATCCCATCCCTTGCTATCACTGTCTCAAAGGGGTTTATACCTTTTGCCCTTGCCTTTTTCAGCTCCTTTGTCTTCATAGGTCTTGAGGCATTAGCGATGTCGCAGGTGCCGTCTATAAGCGCAGCAATTCCTACACCAGAGCCACCACCCCTTACAGAGATATCCGCCTCAGGATGGATTTCCATAAACCTCTCTGCTGCGAGTTGAGCGATGGGCAACACAGTGGTAGACCCTACAAGGGTAAGAGCATTTTCTTTCTTTCTTGCCCAGGCATTTTCCACAAAAACCTGGGTACCTATGAGCATTGTCAGGGCTATAAGCCCTATGGTTCTTCTTTTCATCTTTCCTCCTTCCTAAAAAGGTTTTGTCACAAACTCCCATCGGAGTTGTGCCATCAGGACATCCTTTGGGTCCTTCTCAGGGTCCTCATACATTGTCCGCTCCCAGTTTACCTGAAGAACAACTCCCATCTTACCTTTCTCTCTGTGCAGGAGATGCCAGTTGAATCCACCTGTAGCTCTCATATGGGCATCATCCGATTTTTCTGTATCTTTATCCCATCTATCCAGTCTGGCTATGAGGTCTATATCTAATCCAGCAAGCTTCCTGAGATTTAGAATTGGCATCACCATAAAACCAGCGCTCTTAGTGATGTGATCGGCTATAAGGTATTCTGCCCAAATATCCAAAGGTCCAAAAGCTATCCTACCCATCCCTGCATAGAGGAGCCTCTGGTCATATTCAGTCTTTACAGTATCCAGAATCCCTGACCGCTCGTACAGGACTGAACCACCAAGGGTTATACCAGGTATAGGAATGACCCTCAGGTTTGCTAAAAGAGCAGGGTTCTTATTGACCTTGCTCTTGTATTTCTTATAACCCTCTCCATTTATTACCTCAATCGCATACTCTCCATATCCTTTTGGTATATCACCATTTAGAGATATTCCGTAGTCTGCACTGGCGATGACCTTCTCCTTATCCTCAAGGGATTTCTGGATGGTGATATATTTCCAATCATAGATGATACCGAAGTAGGGCTTTTGCAATCCCACAGTCAGCTTAGCACCCTTGACTATCCCTTTGAAGTTCACATATCCGTATTTGAGCTTAAGACCTGCGCCATCAGGAAACTTATCTGTGGAGAAGATGTCCACATTGACCCTTGAATCTATCTTATCGGTGAAGCAGTGGTTCCATCTCAGGTATCCGCGCTCAAGACCGAACATACTCTCTTTTATCTCGCCCTTTTCTAAGGCACCTGTATACCTGAACCAGGTATATGCCCCTATACTGCTCTCTCCAGACTTTAAGCCGGAGAACAGAGGTGTTATCGGTGCCGTACCACATATCAGAGCTACAAGAAGATTTCTCTTCATACTTTACCTCCTTTCACTATAATTATACTGACCCATTGTTAATTGAATATAAAGATTTGGTTAAATTTAAGTTAACTTTTAATCTTCTCAAAGCCTTTTGCTTAAGCTGTCTAACCCTCTCTCGCCGAATACCTAAAATATTGGAAATTTCGTTTAGAGTCCTTTGTTCTTCAAAAGATAGCTTTAAAATCTTCGCTTCTAATTTTGGAAGATTTTTGAGTAAATTGATAATGTTACCAGTATCTCTGATACTTTCTTGACTTCGCCTTTCTAAGTCTTGTTTTAGTTTTATCTGTTCATTTAAACTCAAGGCATCTTGTAATTGCTTCCTTTCTCTATTTAATATCTCTAAGATTTTTTTCCTTATCCAATATGTTGCATAGGTAGAGAATTTAGTCCCTTTCTCAGGCTTAAATCTCTTTTTAGCTTCCATAAGACCAAGGAGTCCTTCTTGAATTAGGTCATCAAGAGGCGTTCCATAGTTTTTATAATTACAAGCAATAGCTTTTACCAGAGGAAGAAATTCCTCTATAAAATCTCTCGTTCGTTTCATCTTTTTTAGAAAGATACACCTGTAATGTTAATTGAATATAAGGAAAGTGTTAATTTTTGGTTAAGATAGACTGATAAGAAGAGTTAATGGGCAGGAAGATGGTAAATTTTGTTCCTAAACCCTGAGTACTTTCTACTTCTATTTTACCATTATGCAAAGATACAATATGTTTAACAATCGATAATCCTAAACCTGTGCCTCCAAGTTTTCTAGAATGCGATTTGTCTACTACATAAAACCGTTCAAAGATTCTCGATATATGTTCTTTGGGAATACCTATACCCGTATCCTTTATTTCAATCCTGACGAGTTTTTCCTTAGAAGTTATAGTCACTTCTATTTTACCTTTTTCTGTATATTTAATGGCATTGTCAAGTAAATTTATAAACATCTGTTCTAACTTAAACACATCAGCAAAGATTATAATGTCATCTTCTGCTTTCAATTCTAACTTTAATCCTTTCTCTTTTGCTTTCTGTTCAAATATCCTTAGGGTGTTTTTTACTAAATGTTTCAAATTTACTTTTTCTATTTCTAATTTCCTTTTTTTATCTTCTAATTCTGACAGTAAAAGTAAGTCCTGAACAATATTTATAAGCCTTTCTGTATGTCTTTCGATAATCTCTAAATAATGTCTATGAATATCACCTGCATCTTCTTTCAGGGTTTCTACATACCCTTTTATTGCTGTAAGTGGAGTACGCAGCTCATGGGATACATTTGCTACAAAATCTTTCTTTATCTTCTCCAATTTTTTAAGTTCTGTTATATCATGTAAAACCACTACCATCCCTTTTTCATAGGGTAGGAAGGTTATACTGGACAAAAAGTCTTTTTCCTCTATTTCTATTTCACCAATAAAGTTTTTCTTGGTCTCGTATGTTTTCTTTATAAGTTCAGTCAACTTAGAAGATTTCAGAGTCAAAACTTCCCAGTAAAATTTACCATTAAGGGAGTTCTCTTTAATAAATTTTTGGAAACTTTCATTA
>CAZWJY010000137.1:0-5294 GCA_964634335.1 uncultured bacterium | reverse complement strand
CTGAGGATGATAAGAAGGAGTTGGAGAAGATGGGGATAGGGAGACTCTTTGGTCCTGGCACTCCAACCCAGGATATAGTAGACTATCTCAAGAAGAGTCTGAAAAAGACGGGATAAATAGTAAAGATAATTTTGCTCCCTTTATACCTATAGGTAGGAAAAAATCTGGGTAACTTTTTAGATTCTTAGTGTAATGGTTGACATGGCTTTTAATTCTTATATACTCATACAGTCACTAAAATGAAAAGGGGGTAAAATGGAATATTTTTTGACAGAGGAGCAAAAGGAGATGAAAAACCTGGCAAGGAAGATAGCAGAGGAGAAGATAAAACCTGTAAGAGCAGAACTGGATAGGGAAGGAGAGTTTCCTTATGAGATAATGAAGGAGTTCGCAAAAGCTGACTTCTTTAGAGTCTTTCTTCCAGAAGAGTATGAAGGGTTAGGAGGAGGAATCTTCGAAATGTGTCTAATAATAGAGGAACTCTCAAGGGTATGCGCAGGTGTAGCAGTATGCTATGCTGCCTCTGGTCTCGGTTCCTTCCCTATACTCCTTGCAGGAACAGAAGAGCAGAAGAAGAGATATCTGCCCAAGATAGCAAGTGGAGAGTTCATTACCGCCTTCTGCCTCACAGAACCCGATGCAGGTTCAGATGCGGGGAGTGTAAAGACAAGGGCTGTAAGAGATGGAGATTACTATATCCTCAATGGAACAAAACACTTTATTACTAATGGAGAAGTCGCAGACCTCTATACCATAATCGCCTCCACAAACCCTGAGAGGAAACATAGAGGACTTTCTGCCTTTATAGTAGAAAAGGGGACGCCCGGTCTATCCTTTGGTAAGAAAGAGGACAAGATGGGTATTAGGGCATCCCAGCAGACAGAGGTGATACTTCAGGACTGTAAAATTCCTAAGGAGAATCTCCTTGGCTCTGAGGGGGAGGGTTTTATAATAGCTATGAAGACCCTGGATAGGTCAAGACCAGGCATAGGTGCTCAGGCTTTAGGAATTGCTCAGGGAGCCTTAGAAGCTGCTATTGAGTATGCTAAACAGAGGGTCCAGTTTGGTCAGCCTATCATAAACTTCCAGGCTATCCAGTTTATGCTCGCTGATATGGCAACTCAGATAGAGGCTGCAAGGGCTTTAGTCTATCAAGCTGCAAAGACAGTAGACTCAGGAGCAAAGAATATATCAAAGGAGTCTTCTATGGCTAAGCTCTTCGCTTCAGATATGGCGATGAGAGTGACAATCGACGCTGTCCAAATTTTTGGTGGATACGGTTATATGAGAGACTATCCTGTGGAGAAGATGATGCGGGATGCAAAGATTACCCAGATATATGAGGGAACCAATCAAATCCAGAGGCTTGTCATTGCATCAAGACTTATGAAGGAGACCTATTAAAAAGGAGGCAAGATGGAGATAGAATCCCTTCTGGAAGGACTCAAGAGAAAAAGGGAACTCTCTCTTCTGGGAGGAGGTAAGGAGAGGATAGAAAAGCAACATAAAATAGGGAAGCTTACTGCAAGAGAAAGGCTCTCTATCCTCTTAGACCCTGAAAGCTTTCAGGAGTTTGATGCCTTTGTAACCCATAGGATATACGATTTTGGGATGGATAAGAGGAGAATTCTGGGTGATGGAGTGGTGACAGGTTATGGAAAGATTCATGGTAGAGATGTCTTTGTCTTTGCTCAGGACTTTACCGCATTTGGGGGGACCCTATCCTTAGCCCATGCTGAAAAGATATGTAAAGTTCTTGATATGGCTATGAAGAATGGTGTCCCGGTTATAGGTCTTAATGACTCTGGAGGAGCCAGAATCCAGGAAGGTGTGGTGAGCCTTGCAGGATATGCAGAGGTATTCTGGAGGAATACCCAGGCATCAGGAGTTATTCCCCAGATATCTGCAGTTATGGGTCCATCTGCAGGAGGTGCTGTCTACTCCCCTGCCTTAACAGACTTCATCTTTATGGTAGAAGGGACGAGCTATATGTTCATAACAGGTCCTGATGTGGTGAAGGCTGTTACCCATGAGGAGGTGAGCTTTAATGAGCTTGGAGGAGCGAGAGTCCATGCCCAAAAATCAGGGGTTGCCCACTTTATATATCCTAATGATGAGGAATGCCTTCTTGGAATTAGAAAACTTATGGAATACCTTCCCCAGAATAACCTTGAGGACCCTCCGAGAATAGAGCCTGAAGATGACCCTCAAAGAGAAGATGAGGAGCTGAACTATATTATCCCTGATGACCCGAATAAACCCTATGAGATGAAGGATGTGATTAAGAGAATAATGGATAGAGACAGTTTCTTTGAGGTGCATGAAAACTATGCCCAGAATATCATAACAGGATTTGCAAGGCTTGATGGAAGGGTTGTGGGTATAGTTGCTCAGGAGCCTTCTGTTCTTGCAGGGGTTTTAGATATAGACTCTTCTTTAAAAGGGGCAAGGTTTGTAAGGTTCTGCGATGCCTTCAATATACCTATAATAACCTTTGAGGATGTCCCTGGCTTCCTTCCAGGGACAGCCCAGGAGCATGGGGGGATAATAAAGCATGGGGCAAAGCTCCTATATGCCTACTGCGAGGCAACAGTCCCAAAGATTACAGTGATAACCAGGAAGTCCTATGGAGGCGCCTATTGTGTTCTTTCATCAAAGCAGGTGAGAGGGGATATAAACTATGCCTGGCCCACAGCAGAGATTGCAGTTATGGGACCTGAGGGTGCTGTAAATATCATCTATAGAAAGGAGTTGAAGGAGGCTGAGGACCCTGAGGCATTAAGAGAGAGGCTTGTTAAGGAGTATAGGGCAAAATTTGCCAACCCCTATATCGCTGCATCAAGGGGTTATGTGGATGATGTGATAGAACCAAAGACAACAAGACCAAAGCTCATATCTGCCTTGAAATTACTGGAAAATAAGAGAGATAAGCTCCCTCCAAAGAAGCATGGAAATATACCCCTGTGATGAATTAAAAAAGAGGCTTTACGACCGAATGGTTTGAGCCCTTTCCAACTCTGATGATAGAAAGAGATTTTTGCATAGTCACAAAGGAGAGTAGTCTTGACTTCCTCAATTTTTGGTATAGATTTTAAATATGGGTAATGGTGTTGAATCTATAGGTCCTGCAAGGAATCTCAATGATGCTTACAATGCAGTATTGAGCGACCTTGAGGATGAGAGACTCTTTGATGCATATTATGTGAACCGCCCTGACAGCCCTATCCAGGAGATTAAAACCAGACTTACCTTGAGCCTCACCCCGGTTAAAATTCTCTTTGCAGGACAATCTAAAAGCGGTAAGACTACTGAACTCTTCCGTCTCATCAGAGAACTTAAGGATAGGTATTTCACGGTCTATTACTCAATCTTCCGTGATATGGAACCAGCAGATATTAAATATCAAGACCTCTTAGTCTTCACCGCAATAAAATTGAGCGAGGAGGCAATTAGAAAAAAGGTAAAAATTGATGAACACCTGGCAAAAATCCTTTCAGATTGGCTCATTCAAATATCAGGTGAAGTCTTTAAGACCGAGATTAAGGAAAAGACAAAGAGATTAAAGTTAGGAGCAAAACTTAGATGGCTTGTGGGTGAGATTGGAGGTGGATTCAAGACCAATGCAACCCTTCGCACTGAGATTCGTAGAAAAGTAGAGCCGAGAATAGGAGAGATCGTTGAAAAGATTGATACCTTAACAGGGACAATCAAGAGTAATACTGGTAAAGACCCACTCCTGATTATTGATGACCTTGAAAAAATTGATATGAAAGTAGCAGAAGAAATCTTCTATGGTCATTCTCAGACCCTGGGAAGACCGAATTTGAAAATAATCTATACCTTCCCTAAGGCTATGACTTACACTGATAAAGGACGGATTATAGCTACCCAACTCTCAAACCCTATCCATCTCCCAAACATAATGACTTCTAATAGAAAGGGTCAACTGGAGAAAGCTGGTCTGGAGTTGCTAAGGAAGATAATTTTGAGAAGAGTGGATGAATCCCTTTTTGAGCCCGATGCCCTGAATCATCTGCTCAAAACCTCCAATGGTGTGCTTGCCGACCTCTTCTCTATTCTTGCTGGTGCCTGCATCACATCGCTCTCTAAGGGAAATTCCAGAATCACCTGGGAGGATGTTGATACCCATTCCCAATACCTTACCGATGAATTCCGTCGGGCAATAAGAGAGCGGTATTATCCCATATTGGCTCAGGTCTATAAAGAGAAGAGAGCTGAGAATGACCAGAATCTCTGGGATATGCTCCATATTCTTGCAGTGTTAGAATACAGGGATAAAGAGGGAATCTTCTACGATGTCCATCCAGCAGTGGTTCCTCTCTTAGAAGAGAAGAAATTAATATAATATGCCTAAAAAATCTGCCCGGAGTAGTGTGCCTCTTACAAGAGAATCTCGGACAGCTTATGAGGCAGTTCGTTTACCCTCCCTTGATGCTTTAGTTTTAGAACAACTCAAAGAAGTTATAACTTTTAGCCGTGTGGCAGGACAGGGATATGCTATCTGTATCTGTAATATACCAAGACTTCGGGAAGACCTAATCTCCATTTTGACCGAAAATCTTAAACCAGATAGAATTGGTATATATCAAGTCAGGCTTACAGCCAATGAATGGAGCCTTGGTAGGAAAATTAGGATTCTACAGAGAGACGAAAAATTCTTACGGTTTAAGAATCACTATCAGAAGGTGGTTGTGAGTGTTACAGGATTGGATGAGACTATTCAGGATTCTGAATTAAAAGATTACAAAAATCGCCCAGCCCCATTACAGGGCATAAATCAGCAGAGAGACTATTTCCGAACCCTCCCTTTCCCTTTGCTAATCTGGGTTCCAGAATGGCTGGCAGCAAGGTTGCCAGAATTTACCCCTGACTTCTGGGTTGGAAGGAGTATGGTCTTTGAGTTTTTGAGCGCTTCAGAGGCAGTAAGCCAATCCATATCCCAACTCTCTGGTATGGAAATTGCGTATGAAAATCTTGATGAAGCTAAAAGGAAGATGCGAATCTATGAGAAGCTTATCAAGAGTTCAGAAGATAAATCTATAAAAAGTGTTTCTTTACACAACCTTGGGGTCCTTCATCAAATGCAGGGCAATTACTCAGAGGCAGAAAAGCTATATAAGCAGAGCCTAAAGATAGCTGAGGAACTGGGCGATAAATCTGGTATCGCAAGCAGCCTCCATCAACTTGGGAACATTCACTGTATCCAGGGAAATTATCCTGAGGCAGAAAAGCTATATAAGCAGAGCCTAAAGATTGAAAAAGAACTGGGTGAT
>CAZWJY010000136.1:0-5325 GCA_964634335.1 uncultured bacterium | reverse complement strand
GATGGAGATGATGAGATATACTATGCAAAAAGCAATGAGCCTTTATTTACAGGGATAGAGGAGAAAGGGGTAGCATTACCCAAGACCTTCCTAAAAGTATATCCCAACCCCTCCAAGGGATTCTCAGTCATCAGTTATCACTTACCAGCTAAAAGCAGGGCAGACATCGGAATCTATGATGCCACAGGTAGACTTATAAAGAACTTCAGAGCAGAACCAGGAAGCCACAGAGTTATATGGCATAGAGATAATCTCCCTTCAGGTGTCTACTTCTGCAGATTAACCACAAAAGGGTTCTCCACTACCCAGAAAGTCATCGTTAAATAAAATATAGGGGCGTTCTAAAAGGACGCCCCCTTACCTCCTATTCTCCCATAAGCGTTATCTTTTATTTCACAGGGGCAGAGTTGGTCGAACATAAATTATGGATAGATTTCAATGATTCTATCTTGACGATGGATTATTATTTGATATGCTAAATTATGAGGATAGGGATAGGCTTTGATGTGCATAGACTTGTGAAAGGGAGGAGACTTATCCTTGGAGGAGTAGAGATCCCCTATCCCAAAGGTCTTCTGGGATGGTCTGATGGAGATGTCCTCTGCCATGCGATTGCTGATGCCCTGCTAAGCGCATCATCCCTGCCTGATATCGGAAGGTGCTTCCCTCCCCAGGACCCAAGATTTAAGGATATATCAAGCCTATCCATCCTTTCTCAGGTCTCAAAGATGCTTGAGGAGAGGAATTATAAAATCATAAATATAGACTCTGTGGTGATATGTGAGGAGCCTAAGATAGCCCCCTATGTAGAAGAGATGAGGAAGAAAACATCAGAGGTTCTTAAGATTCCTCCTTCAAAGATAAATGTGAAAGGGAAGACGGCTGAGAAATTATTCTTAGTAAACCCTGAAGGGATGGCAAGTATCTCTGTAGCCCTGATAGAATGATTCCTATAAAAGACGATATACCTCATGAGAAGCCACCTATCATCACTACCCTTTTGATAGTAGTAAATGTCATTATCTTCTTTTATGAATTATCCCTTGGCAGAGAATTGAATATCTTTATATTCCGCTATGGTGCCATCCCTTATAAGATAATTCATGAGGCTACCTATCCCACTATCATCACCTCTATGTTCCTCCATGGAGGATTCGGGCATCTCCTTGGTAATATGCTCTATTTATGGATATTTGGGGATAATGTGGAGGATGCCTTTGGGCATTTAAGATTTCTGTTTATGTATCTCTTATGGGGGATTGTGGGGAGTGGTCTACATATCTTGACTGCGGTAAATTCAAGAATCCCATCCATTGGTGCCTCTGGTGCCATATCAGGGGTTCTGGGCGCCTATCTGGTCCTCTATCCAAGGGCAAGAGTCCTTACCCTTATACCCTTTGGATTCTTTTTAAGACTCGTAGCCCTTCCTGCCTTTATCCTTTTGGGTTTCTGGATTATCCTCCAGCTCATCTTTGGTGCTGCCTCCCTGGCAGGGGGTGCATCAGGTGTTGCCTGGTTTGCCCATATCGGAGGCTTCTTTATGGGAATAATCTCTGGAATAGCAATTAAAAGGAGAAGGGAATGGTAGATGAGAAGTGGATGGAAGAGTGTCTGAGGCTTGCTTTAAAAGGTAAAGGCTGGACATCACCAAACCCTATGGTCGGAGCTGTGATAGTAAAGGATGGGGAGCTTATAGCCAAGGGTTATCATAAAAGATTTGGAGAGGACCATGCAGAGAGGATAGCTTTGAAAAGGGCAGGGAGGAGGGCAGAGGGTGCTACATTATATGTAAATTTAGAGCCCTGTGTCCATTACGGTCATACCCCTCCCTGTGTAGACTTCATAATTGAGAAAGGGATTAAGAGAGTCGTGATTGCTACAAAAGACCCAAACCCCATCGTGAATGGTAGAGGGATAAGAAGATTAAGAGCCAAAGGTATAGAGGTGAAGACAGGGGTATTAAAAAGAGAGGCAATCCTCTTAAATGAGGTATATTTTAAATATATCAGAAGGAGAATCCCATTTGTCACCTTAAAACTCGGATGTAGCCTTGATGGGAAAATCTCATCACCCTATAAGAGATGGATAACATCAAAAGAGTCGAGAGTATATGCCCATAAACTTAGGAGTTATTCTGATGCTATACTTGTAGGCATAGAAACAATAATAAAGGATAATCCAAGACTTACAACCAGGCTATGGAAGGGTAAAAATCCTGTGAGGGTAATCTTAGACTCTCATCTGAGAATAGATAAGGATGCAAGAGTCTTAAAAGAGAAGGGAAAGACAATAATATTCAGCTCTAAGGGAGGAGAAATTAAAGGGGCAGAGGTAATAAAAATTAGAGAGAAGGATGGACTCTTATGGAGGGATATATTGAAGGAGTTGGGAAAGAGAGAGATAGCTTCTCTATTAATTGAGGGGGGAGCAAGAATCGCTTCTTCTGCCCTTAATGCAGGAATCGTTGACAAAATCCTTTTATTCTATGCCCCAGAATTTTTGGGTGAGGGTCTATCCTTTACTCAGAATCTTCTAAAACCCATAAGACTCAAATCCTATAGGTTAGAAAAAATAGGGAAAGATATACTTCTGGAGGGTTATGTTTACAGGACTGATTGAAGCCTTAGGAAAGGTAGAGGAGATAAAAGAGGAGAAGGGGAATAAGCTCCTGAGGATAGAATCACCCTGGAGATTGAATTCAGGTGAGTCCATATCCATAGATGGAGCCTGCCTCACAGTAAAGGAATGTAAAGAGAATAGCTTCTCTGTAGAGGTGACCCCTCAAACACTGAGGACTACCATTATCAGATACTATAAAAGAGGAGCCATTGTAAACCTTGAAAGACCCTTAAGGGCAGATGGGAGGATTGGCGGACACTTTGTCTTAGGACATATAGATGAGTGTGGAAGGATAAGGAGCATAAGGAAGTATCCTGGTTATCAAACTATGGAGATAGAGGTATCTAAGATGAGATACATAGTAGAGAAGGGTTCAGTGGCTGTGAATGGGATAAGCCTGACCATAGCAGGGATAAAGCAGAACAGCTTTCTTGTAAATATAATCCCCTATACACTAAAAAACACAAATTTAGCCTACAAGAGGGTAGGGGACTTCTTAAATATAGAGTTTGATTATTTGGTTAAGATTGCATATAAGAGAGATGCCTTTCCTAAGACCAAAGATTTATAAATATACCACAGAACTACGATGGACAGAGAGGCACAAGGGGATTTTAAGCTTTGAAGGAAAGAGAGATATAGAGATAGGTTGTCCTCCTGAATTTGGAGGAGAATATGGGGTATGGAGCCCTGAAGAACTCTTTGTCGCCTCAGTAAATATATGCATAATGACCACCTTCTTAGACCTCATAGATAAGAAGAAAGGAGAGATATTAAGCTATGAAAGCAGGGCAATAGGAAAAGCCTGTTTAGTAGTAGAGGAGAAAAGATTCAGATTTATAGGGGTGGATGTCTATCCTGTTATCAAAGTAAAAGAAGAGAACAGGAGAATAGCAGAGGAAGCGATAGAGAGGGCAGCAGAAGAGTGTATGGTATCAAACTCATTAAAATTCAAACCAGAGGTAAGATATAAGATAGTATAAAGAGCATTCTACGGTCATAAGTTACCCAATCAAAAAGGAGAGTTTTAGTGCTTGACTCTTATTTAAAATCAGGTATCTTGAGATAGTGAATATAAAGAGAAGAAAGACAAGGGGAGTAATGGTGGGTAAGGTGAAGATCGGTGACCTTGCCCCTATCTCTGTCCAATCTATGACTAAATCTGATACAAGAGATGTCTCTCGTGTCCTAAGAGAGATAAAGAGATTGGAGAGGGCGGGTTGTGAAATTGTGAGGCTTGCCATCCCTGATAAAGAGGCTTCAAGGGCTTTTAAGGAGATTAAGAAGAGAACCCATCTCCCCTTAGTTGCAGATATCCATTTTAACTATAGGCTTGGGATGGAATGTATAAAATCTGGTGCAGATAAGATTAGAATCAATCCAGGGACAATCGGGGCAAAATGGAAACTTAGAGAGATAATCAAAGGGTGTAAGGATTATAATATCCCTATAAGGGTTGGACTGAATACAGGCTCCTTAGAGAAAGGGATACTGAGACATTACAAAGCCCCCTCTGCAGAGGCATTATTAGAGAGTTTAAGAAGGACCCTTGATATCTTTGATAGGGAAAGATTCTATGATATAGTAATTTCAGCAAAGGCATCAGATGTTGCTACTACTATTAAGGCTTATGAGTTGATAAGCGAAGAGTTCCCAGACTATCCCCTACATATAGGACTTACGGAATCTGGTCCACTCTTAGAGGGTTCAATCCGTTCTTCCATTGCTATGGGTCTACTTCTATCAAAGGGGATAGGGGATACGATTCGTATCTCTTTGACTTCACCCTCTGATTTAGAGGTTAGAGTAGCCTATGAGATATTGAGAAGTCTGGGTTTAAGGGAGTATGGACCCACCCTTATCTCCTGTCCTATCTGTGGGAGATGTGAGATAGACCTTGAGAGGATTGTGAAGAGGGTGGATAAGAGATTGAAAAGATTAAAAAAGCCAATAAAGGTAGCAGTGATGGGGTGTGTAGTGAATGGTCCTGGAGAGGCGAGAGAGGCAGATTACGGAATAGCTGGAGGGAGAGGGGTAGGGGTGATATTTAAGAAGGGGAGAATTGTTAAAAAGGTCTCAGAGGAGAGGTTAGTAAAGGAATTATTTAGAGAGATAGAAAGGGATAAATAGGAGGGAGTATGAAAATGTTGGGGACAGTTATCATAGGGACAGCCATAATATGGGCGGTGGTGATAATTAGTTTAGCTATTATGCTGAGGGGGACCCCTTATAGTAAGAAGATATTCTGGCTTGTAGCAGGAGGGGCTGTGATGACCTGGTTATTTCTTGCTATACTGAGTGTGGTTTCATAAATCTCTTTGGGAGTAATTGATATAGGTTATAAGATACCTTTCCCTTTTTATAGGCTATGATAATCCTTAAATCTCCTGTAAATTCTGAAAGGGTCTGGAGGCAGGCACCACAGGGATAGGTGGGTTCATCTGTATGAGTATAGATTACAATAGCAGAGAATCTCCTTTCTCCTTCTGAGACCGCCTTAAATAGGGCAACCCTTTCTGCGCAGATAGTAAGTCCATAGGAAGCGTTCTCAATATTAGCTCCCTCATAAATTTTACCCTCCTCAGTTACAATCACAGCCCCTACTTTAAATCCTGAATAAGGTGCATAAGCTCTCTTTCTTGATTCCTTTGCTCTCTCAATCAATCTCTCTATCTCCATTCCGACCCCTGCCGGGGGCGGGATTTG
>CAZWJY010000135.1:0-5328 GCA_964634335.1 uncultured bacterium | reverse complement strand
CAAAGAATCTCTATCATTTGATGAAGGTCCTCAGGAAATAAGACATTCTTAGGCAGGCACATCTCCAATTCTCCTCTTGTCATTCTACGAACTGGCTGTACAGGCGGAAGATTTTGAGTCCCCTGGGCTGAAGCTATGGGGAGTATCAAACCTACTGTGGTAATCCACAGACCTACCCCTCTTTGCATACTTACCTTCTATTCTTTACAATGCTGCTCTCAATAACTCGCTGATACTCATCACCTGAAGGTCTATCTCTAATTCCTTAATCGCATCCTCAAACATTACTAAACAGTAAGGGCAGGCAACCGCTAAAATTTCAGCTCCTGTATCAAATGCTTGTTTAACTCTTATATTTGTCATCCTCTCCTCTTTCGGTCGGTTAAGCCACAATCCACCCCCTCCCCCTCCACAACAGAGACTATCCCCTTTAGAAAAATTCTCTATCTCAAATAATTCTATCCCTGGTATACTCTTAAGAATCTCTCTCGGCTCTTCGTATATATGATTCTGTCGACCAAGAGTGCAGGGGTCATGATAGACGACCCGTTTATTTAATGGTCTCTTTGGAATGATTCTCTTCTCCTTTATAAGTTGAAATAGGAGTTGTGTGTAATGGATGACCTCAAAATCTCCGCCAAGCTCTGGGTATTCCTTCTTAAAAGTAGAATAACAATGGGGTGATGTGGTTAATATCTTTCTTACACCAGAGGCTTTAAAGAGAGCAATATTAGATTCTGCTGTTCTCCTAAAAACCTCCTCTGCACCAGCCCTTCTGATAGCTTCACCACAACACGACCCTTCTTGTAATATACCAAAGGAGACACCCGCTCTTTTTAGAATTTCTGCCAGAGCCACAGCCCCTCCCTTTAATTGAGAGTTATAAGCCTCTATACAGCATACAAAATAGGCAAACTCTGTATCTGGCTGAAAATCTGGGATATCCAAACCCTGTGCCCACTGAGTTCGTTTCTCCTTAGGCATACCCAGAGGGTTTCCAGTGCTATAAATATTAGATACGACCCTCTTCAGTTCTTCAGGAAATGACCCATACTCTACAAGGATTCTGCGGATAGCCCTTACAATCGCTGGTATATTTACACTATGGGGGCATCCATCAATGCATGCATCACATCCTACACACCTGAATATCTCCTCTACCTCTTCTGTTATCTCTTCCTTCTCTTCCCCAGATACAATTACTCCCAGCTTTACAGTCTCAGGAATTTTATAGACAGGGAATAAGACAGAATCTACCTGATACCAGGGGCATACACCCATACATTTCCCACACTGATAGCATTTATATACATCCTCTGCCCCCATCTCTATGATAGCGTCCCTAATTTCCAGGTCTGGAATGATTGTTTTGGGCATTAAAGGTTTAAGCCTTCAAATCTTTTATCTTTTCTATAATGGCTGGCACTACTTTAAAGAGGTCACCCACAATGCCATAGTGGGCTACTGAGAAAATAGGTGCATTAGGGTCTCTATTGATAGCGACAATAGTCTCCGAATTTTTCATACCCCCGATATGCTGGAAAGCACCGCTAATCCCTATGGCTATATAGAGTTTTGGGCTTACAGTCTTTCCAGATGTACCCACCTGCCTATCCTTAGGTAGCCAACCCGCATCTATGATAGGACGGGAACAGGCTAAAACCCCACCCAGGACATCTGCCAGCTCCTCTACCAGTTCAATATTCTTTACATCCCTGATCCCTCTACCCACAGCTACAATCACATCGGCTTGAGTTATATCTACCTCTCCCCTACCCATCTCCACAAATTTAATGAATCTCTTATATTCCATTTCAGGGGATAGAGGGGAGGGAAGAGAAATAATCTCACCCTCCAATCGCCCCTCTTCTTGGACAAAGCTACCCTGACGCAGGGTTAATATTGATGGATAGGGTCCTCGTAGAGAGATTTCAGCACGAACCTTCCCTCCATATACTTCACGAAGGACAGTTAATTTATCACCCTCTACCTCTATCCCTATACAGTCAGTAGCCAGAGGCAAGTCAAGCTGGGATGCCAAACTGGGTGCCAAGTCTATTCCATAGGAGCTGTGTCCTATTAGAGTAAGCTGAGGTCTGTATTGGGTAATGAGTTGAGAGAGCACCTCCTGATATGTGTCAGAGGTAAAATTCTCAAGTTTCGGGTCTTCAACTGTTAAGACCTTATGAGCATAACCCTTCAGTTTTGAGGCAAAGTCTCCTACACCATAGCCTAAGAGAATGGAGACGACTTCTGCATCCAATTTTGAAGAGAGTTCTTTTGCCTTGGATAACATTTCAAAGGTTATCCCTCTAATCTCACCCTGCCTATGTTCAGTAAGAACAAATATGCAGCCCATCTAAATCAACCCCCTCTCTTTCAGAACCTTAGAGAGCTTTTCTGATACCTCATTGGGATCTCCCTGAATAATCTCCGCCCTCTTTTCAATTACAGGTATAAAGAGTTTCTCCACTTTGGTCTTGGACCCAGACTCCCCTACCTCATCCTTTGCAAGTCCAAGAGCAGAGCTATCCATAACCCTTATCGGTTTTTTCAATGCCATCTTTATCCCTCTTACAGAACCGTATCTTGGTTCATTTATCCCTGTCTGAATAGTAAATAGTGCTGGTAGTTTAACCTCTACAACTTCACCCAAACCACTCTCCAATTCCCGTTCCACCCTTGCCTTACCATCCTCTATCTCAAGCTTTGTAACCATAGATGCATGGGGTATTCCCAGAATTTGAGCCAGTGCGACCCCTACCTGGGCATAGCCATCATCTGATGCCTGAATACCGGTAAGGATGATATCAAATTTAAGTTTTTTAATAGCAGAGGCTAAGATTTTGGCGGTTGCATAACCATCAGAACCCTGAAATCCACTATCCCACAATCTAATAGCATTATCCGCCCCTTTAGACAGACAGGTTCTGAGCATCCTATCTGAATCCTTATCTCCTAAGGTTATCACTGTTACTATTCCACCAAACTTCTCTTTTATAAGCAGTGCCTCCTCCAAGGCATAGTTATCAGCCTCATTAAGGTCAAAGACTAAATCCTCCTTTCTTATATCTTTTCCACTCTCATCTATACGAATTTCTGCCTCAGAGGTCTGGGCTACCTGCTTAACGCAGACCACAATATCCATTTAATCCTCCTTAAATTTTCTTATAAGCAGAGGTACTACTCTAAAGAGGTCACCCACAATACCAAAGTCACAGTGTTTAAATATGGGTGCATTTGGGTCTTTATTTATGGCTACGATGTATTTAGAGGGCTTTATACCTACGAGGTGTTGAATAGCACCTGATATACCTACAGCGATATAGAGCTTGGGTGCCACGGTCCTTCCTGTCTGACCCACCTGATGGGAATAGGGGATCCATCCAGCATCTACTGCTGCCCTTGATGCACCTACAGCACCCCCTAATAGTCCTGCGAGTTCCTCTATGAGAGAGAAATTCTCAGGTCCTCCAAGCCCCCTACCTCCAGAGACTATCACCTCTGCATCAGCCAGTTTCACCTTCTGGGTAGTATCCTCAATAAAATCTAAGAATTTTGCTCTGGATATAGAAGATTTAAAAGGAATTTCGATAATCTCCCCCTTTCTATTCTCATCAGGTTCCAGCTCTGACATCACCTTTGGTCTCACTGTTGCCATCTGTGGTCGGTGGTTTGGGCATATGATAGTAGCCATAATGTTCCCTCCAAAAGCAGGTCTTGTCTGTAAAAGGAGTCCTTTCTCAGGCTCGATCTCAAGTCCTGTGCAGTCTGCAGTAAGTCCTGTCCTTAATCTCACTGCAAGTCTTGGCAAAAGGGAACGACCTATACTTGTTGCCCCTCCCAAAAGTATCTCTGGCTTATACTCTTTAACAAGTTGAGCAAGGATTTCTGTATAGGGTTCAACTTGAAAGTGTTCCAGGGATGCATCATTTACATAAAGGACCTTATCCGCACCCTTCTGGATGAGAAGATGGAGCTCCTCTACATTATAGCCCAATACTACACAGACAAGCTCACATCTCCTATCCTCTGCCAGTCTCTTCCCTGCTCCCAGAAGCTCATACACAACTCTCTCAATTCTTCCCCTCCTCTGTTCTCCAAAGACCCAAACCCCTCTGTATCTTTCTTCTAACCTCTCCTCTTCCTCCTTTTCTAAGACAAGAGCCCCTTCAGGGCAAGCATCCACACAGGCTCCACAGAGATTACAGGATGGAAGGATAATGGCTATATCATTTTTTATCTCAATTGCCCCAAAGGGACAGGAAGGAATGCAGACTCCACATCCTGTGCACTTCTCCTCAATTACTCTGAGTTCTGCCATTATAAAGTTTCTGGTCTTTAAGCCATTTTATAAGCCTGTCCACCCCTTCTTCTACATCACCCTGGAAGACAGAGCCCTTCCGCTTTTTGGGAGGGTTGAAGATTTTAATCACCTGAGTAGGAGAACCCGCAAGCCCTATCTCAGACTCCTCAAGGGAGAGGTCCTTTGCAGTCCATACCGGGATTTCATATTTCTTTGCTCGAAATTTTCCCCGAAAGGATGGGAGTCTTGGCTCATTTATCTCCTTTACCACGGATATGAGACAGGGAAGGGGAAGCTCCAACTTCTCATAACCCTCCTCTCTTAGAATCTCTACTATTATGCTCTTATCCCTTATCTCACTTATCTTACGCACAAAGACTGCTTGGGGTATATCCAGCCATTCTGCAATACCTGGTCCTACCTGGGCAGTATCCCCATCTATAGCCTGCTTCCCACATAGGATGATATCAAAATCCCCAATTTTTCTTATGGCTGAGGCAAGGGAAAGGGATGTAGCCAAGGTATCAGAACCTGCGAATGTCTTGTCAGATAAAAGGATAGCATCATCCACACCCATAGCTATTACCTCTCTCAATGCCTCTTCTGCCTGAGGAGGTCCCATAGATATGGCGATAACTCTACCCCCAAATTTCTCCTTTATTCTCAACCCCTCCTCTACTGCATAGAGGTCAAAGGGGTTCACAATTACAGGGATGCCCTCCCTTATAAGAGTATGGGTCTCTGGGTCTATCTTCACCTCTGTAGTATCAGGGACCTGTTTTATACATACTATGATATTATTCATATCTCCTCAATATAAGGGTAGAGTTATGTCCTCCAAAGCCCAAAGAGTTGGAAAGGGCACATCCAATTTTTAACTCCCGTTCTCCCTCAGGCACATAGTCCAGGTCACACTCAGGGTCTGGGTTCTCTAAGTTTATAGTAGGATGGACCTTCTGATGATAAACGGAGAGTGCAGTAACTACAAACTCTATTGCACCAGCAGCACCCAGGGAGTGTCC
>CAZWJY010000134.1:4190-5354 GCA_964634335.1 uncultured bacterium | reverse complement strand
GCCCTCTTCAATCTCGTTTCAATCCCTTATAGGTAGGCTCAAAATGCTTATGCAGATTTTTGGAATGATGAGAAAAGACATAGTTTCAATCCCTTATAGGTAGGCTCAAAATGATTTTTCAAGAGTTGAAGTCTTTGGCAAGAGAATAGTTTCAATCCCTTATAGGTAGGCTCAAAATACCAACCTTCAATCAATACTCTTTTCTCCTCATCCGTGTTTCAATCCCTTATAGGTAGGCTCAAAATACAGAGAAAGGAGGGAAAGTTTCACTTAGGGGAGAGGGGTTTCAATCCCTTATAGGTAGGCTCAAAATACATTGAGAAGACCAGTCCGAAGACTTTGGATACTCCGTTTCAATCCCTTATAGGTAGGCTCAAAATTAAAGCCTCCTCCGCAGCCTGAAGAACCGCTTCCTCGTTTCAATCCCTTATAGGTAGGCTCAAAATGGAGTCTCCAAAAGGGGTGGAAGGAGAGTCTGAGGGGTTTCAATCCCTTATAGGTAGGCTCAAAATGTAGGAAATATTACTCAGAGATATTTGGATTGGCTTAGTTTCAATCCCTTATAGGTAGGCTCAAAATAGATGAATCTCTTCCAATTTATGATATTCATTTTAAGTTTCAATCCCTTATAGGTAGGCTCAAAATATACTACTGCTCAGCATTGTGCAGATTATGAGTATAGGTTTCAATCCCTTATAGGTAGGCTCAAAATAACCTAGAGGTTAACCCAGTGAGGTTGAATCCAGAGATGTTTCAATCCCTTATAGGTAGGCTCAAAATATTTTACTTCATTCTCTCCACATTTCCCAAGTTTACAGTTTCAATCCCTTATAGGTAGGCTCAAAATTATTTTACCTTATTTCCCCTCATCTCCTAAGTTTACAGTTTCAATCCCTTATAGGTAGGCTCAAAATTGTCAACCCCCCCACTACTACCCAAACAGAATAGAAAGTTTCAATCCCTTATAGGTAGGCTCAAAATAATTCTAAATTCAACCTCACAGGGTTAACTCTGGGTGTTTCAATCCCTTATAGGTAGGCTCAAAATCTTAATCCCGCCTTTTCTATAATGGGGAGCATTCTGAGGTTTCAATCCCTTATAGGTAGGCTCAAAATGGTTTGGGCTGATTGGATTAGAAAAGACCCCCAAAGATAGTTTCAATCC
>CAZWJY010000134.1:0-4180 GCA_964634335.1 uncultured bacterium | reverse complement strand
CCCTTATAGGTAGGCTCAAAATTGGATGTAAAAGGAGATGGAGACACAAGGATTATCGCGTTTCAATCCCTTATAGGTAGGCTCAAAATTTTCCTCCCTTCTTACCTTACCGTTCTTCCAATAGTATGTTTCAATCCCTTATAGGTAGGCTCAAAATGATCAAACAGAAAGGCTCCCTTCGGCAGCAAGAGACAGTTTCAATCCCTTATAGGTAGGCTCAAAATGGATTCCATTAGGTTTATCAGTGGTGGACTAACCCAGTTTCAATCCCTTATAGGTAGGCTCAAAATCACAAACGGAATCAAACACTATAAGGTCATGTGTATGTTTCAATCCCTTATAGGTAGGCTCAAAATGCATTTAACCCCTTTATCCACAATACTCTTAGGGTTTTTATACCCTTCTCTATATATCCACTTGTTAAATTTATTTTAACCAGAATCCTTAGAAAAGTCAAGGCTTTTCTCCAATTTGAGAGGTGTCGTCTAACCCCCAAGGTTTTTGCACTATCATAGGTAGACGACATTATATAATCCTCTCCTCCTTTCCCTTCTCTACCCCCATACTCTCTCTCCTTAAATACTGCGTAGTCCTTAATATATAAAATATAATAGAATCTTCAGATTTGTCAATAACCTCTTTAAGCTCAGATTTTAACTTCTCAAATTTGGCTCTGGTGATTTCTCCCTCTAAAACAGAGTTCTGGACCCAGGTGAGATATTTCCTCCCTACCTTTAATACCTTGAAAACCCTCTCCACACTTACATCATAGACCATTATTAGATGCATGGATTTGAGTTGTCAGTTATTAGTTTAGAGTTATTAGTTGATACTCGTAGGGATTTAGCTAAACCAGCAAGCATCTTGGAAATCTCCTTCAGCTCATCGGAAAGAGCGTTAAATTCATCATCCCCAATAAAATCTAATTTATGACTTATAATTAGCTGGGTCTCTAACTCTGCCAGAGAGCCTTTGGCTATTCTAAGGAATTTATAGAAATCTCTTTTTGAACTTCTTAGAGCACCCTCGGCAATATTTGAGGGAATAGAAATGGCAGACCTTCGCATTTGAGACACCAGACCAAATTTCTCTGATTCAGGGAAATGGGTAGTTGTTTTGTATATTTTCTTTACAAATTCTATACTTTTCTTCCATACTGTTAAATCTTTATAGCTACTCATAACTTACAACTGGTAACTGGCAACTGATAACTGCTCCCTCACCATCTCGTCACAAAGGGTTCATAAGGCTTCTCCCCTAAGAGATGCTTCTCTATCTTATAAAGTTCAAGCCTTATCAGTCTCTGATATGATACCTTCCTCCCCAGTTCCTTATGCTCCACAGTTGTCTCTAACCTCTTATCAAACTCCTGAACAAATAATAACCTCCCCTTCTCTTTTAAAAATACCCCACCTGCCTCATTGTGAAAATGCTCTGCCTTTACCATCCCTTTATTTATGAGGGAGAATATAAGCCTATCTACAATGACAGGTTTGAATATCTCTGCCACATCTAAATTTAAACTGAACCTGCGGAAGTTTGTGGTATGGAGATAACCTATCCTGGGGTCTAAATGGGTCTTGTAGATTTCACTCAGGACATTGGTATAAAGCATACTGTTCCCAAAATTTATGAGGGCATTTAACCTGTTCTCAGGAGGTCTTCTGGAACGGGTGGCAATCTCAAAATTGGGGTCCTGGATGATTCTATTGAAAGCTTTGTAATAGATGTCTCTGATATTCCCTTCAAGAGCCATAAGCTCAGAAGTATCCCTCTCAGGTTGAATGGATGCCTCCAGGTTCTCTATTCTTGAGATATAATCGGATATGGAGACTCCTCTATTGAGATAATAGGTAAGCACTTTTTTAATATTCGCCACAGCCCCTTTTACAAATCTACAGGCTAAATCCTGCCTCTTCTCCTTATTAAGATAATACTCTGCCTGCTTTAGAATCATATGCCCGGAATTATAATGCTCCCTTGGATAATAGCTTCCCACATAGTATCCATAATGATTGAAGAAGTGGAGGATTATCTCTTTTGAACTGAGAAACTCTAAAAGCTTCTTATTTATAGTAACCTCCCCAAAAATCATAAGTTCTGATGTATTCTCTACAGGGATATACTTCCTCTTTCCTTCTCTTGTCTGGAAGTAGATAGTATTCTGCTTTCTATGAATTTCACCATCAGAGAAGACATAGATAGTTCGTTTCATATTCTTATAGAATAGAGATGGGTTTCCCTGTTAAAAGCCTCCTTAGAGACTCTTCGAGTAAGGCTTACATCCATAAAGTAAATTTTGGCTGGATTTCTCATTCTCTTATGAGATGAGGATTGAGTTCTAAAAAGGTTTCCTTTTAAAGTCTCAAAATCTATGTAGAGACCTCTATCTTTGAATTTTCTAAACAGACCATAGAGACCAAATGTCTTTCCACTCCTTCGGACGCCATATAATACAATGACTTTATTAAGTCTCTCAGGCAGATGGATATCCTCTCTTTTGATTATAGTCCCTACCTGGTTCAAGATAAATTCCTGATTACTCAGGATTACCTCTTTCAGTTTATCTTTTGTTACCATTTTGTTCTTCTGCCAAGGACAATTTACAATAGGGCAGATTAAGGGGTTTCTTCTTATTGTTTTCAAACATACCTTATTTTAATTCTGTTTTTCTAAAAGTCAAGCATCTCATACCCAGCAGAACTCCTTATAGGCGCAGTATTACAGAACTTATTTTTAAGATAAGCCCTATTTCCATAAGACAGACTCCTCTAAAATTCGGTAAAAAGGGATGATATCAATTCTGGTGTGATTTAAACTTATAGATGTATCCAGTGCCAAATTCACGACCAGGGCTTTTTCTGGTTTATACCTCTGGATGAAACTCCTTAAAGACCTTGTTACCTCAGGTTTGGAGAGCCTCTTATATTTTACTTCAATTGGTATTGGATATCTACCAGTATCAATTACAAAGTCAATCTCTGCTCCATTCTTAGTTCTCCAGAAACATATTTTTGCTGGACTTCGTCTGGTCTTCTCTTTCAATAGGAGGAAAATAAAATTTTCAAAAACGAAACTTGTATCCCTGAGATTTCCAAAGCTTCCAAGAGCAAAGTTCCTCATCCCAAGGTCATAGAAATAGAAGACAGGTGATTTTGTAATCTCTTTGCGGATATTTCTGAAGAAAGGAGGCACTCTCTGGAGGATGAAGGTCTTTTCCAGATACCAGAGGTAATCCTTTAAGGTTTTGAGCGAAATTCCCAGAGTAGAAGAAAGTTCAGAGAGATTGGTAAGATTTCCTATCTGGGAGGCTATTACCTTTACCAGATTGCTAAACGATTCAGGCTTATGAATTTTCAAGAGATAAGATATATCTCGCTCAATATAACTCTGATAGATTTCATTAATCAGTTCAAACTTCTCATTCTGCTCCTCCTCCAGGACTATCCGTGGGTAGCCACCAAAATTGAGATACTCATCTAAAAGACTAAAGGTTTGGGTTTCCTCAACAGTAAAAAAGTCCAATAGCCTATCTTTATACCTATAACTCGTCTTAAAATTGACAAATTCTTCAAATGTCAGTGTAGAGAGTTCAAAAATCCTTTTCCTGCCAACAAGGGATTCATGAACCTTCTCCTTCAATTCTACACTTCCTGAGCCAGAGACGATAAATTTATAAGGTAGGTTCATATCGTAAATTCCTTTTAAAAATAAGCCAGCATCCTCTTTGCGTTGAATTTCATCAATAAAGACAAACCCAGGATTCTTTCCCAATTCCAGCTCAATCTTTCTTAGCAACTTTACCTGAGAGGTGAAGAATTCTTTATCCTGCTCAATATCTAAGTTCAGAAATAGCGTTCTCTCTCCCTTTTTATCCAGATAGTTCTTGAGTAGAAGCATAACCGTGGTCTTTCCTGCCTGCCTCGGTCCGATAATGAAGGTAATCTCCTTTTTGGGGAGATGGGCTTTAAGACTCTTGATCAGAGCTCTCTCAATCATAGTTCCATTTTAACCCGATTATTTCAAAAGTCAAGTATCAAAATTCTCGGTTTCATACCGTAGAGATAAGATCCGCTTTAACCGCAGAGATAGCAGAGGTATCAGAGTAATTATTTCTTATAACCGCAGAGATAGCTGAGGTATCTGAGGAATTATTTCTTATAACCGCAGAGATAAATAG
>CAZWJY010000133.1:0-5464 GCA_964634335.1 uncultured bacterium | reverse complement strand
GGTTGTATCTCTTCTAACTCTCATCTTCTCCTTCAGTCCAGCTAAACTTCTAAAGATTCCCAAAAGACCCCTGACATTTGAGGAGAAGAAGACCTGCTCTGAGATAATTAAGAGGGCAAGGATGTTTAAATCAAGAGTATCTAAGAGATTGCTCCCAAGGATTAGAGCCAGTGCAATGGCTAATAAGCCAGATACCCTAAGGGTTCTTGCTCTAAGGGTAGAGTTTGTGGAGGATGATGATTCCCTTACCACAGGTAATGGGAAGATGGATTTAAAAGGGGTCGGTAGACCCTATGACGGTCTATTATATGACCCTCCTCATACTAAACGATACTTTACAAGGCTTATGCAGTTCTTGAGAAATTACTATAGGGCAAACTCCCTTGGGAGGTTAGAGATTGAATGGGATGTTATGCCTGAGGGAGAGTTTGATAGCTACCAGCTGCCAAGGAAGCTCTCCTATTATGGACATGCCCTCCCCTATTTCCCTACCTACGATGATTTTGAGACTATGGAGAGAGGATTGTGTAGGCTTTTCAGGGATGCTATAAAGGTGGCTGACAGAGACCCCAAGATAGATTTTTCTAAATATGATGCTATTATCATCTTCCATGCAGGCTCTGCCTGGCAGACTACAAATAGACCCCTTGACCTTTGGGCAGGGACCATAGACTCCAGTGCCCTCCACTACTACTTAGGAAAGCCCTACATCCTGGCAAATGAGGGAAGGTGGAAGATATATGACGCAGCCCTTATCCCTGAAATGGCAAGGATAGAGAATTATATGAGTGCTGGAGTGGAGGGTATACTCGTTCATGAATTCGCACACCTCTTAGGGGCTTATGACCTATATGATGTTACCCATTATACACAGGGTGTGGGGGGATGGGATATTATGGGGTCTGGAGGATACTTGGGTTATCCACCAGGCGTAATCCCTGCTATGCACTCTGCATTCCATAAACTATACTTAGGTTGGCTCCCTGATGGGACAGTGGATACTATACAGATACCTACAAAGGATATCCCCCTCCACTGTAGTGAGCTCGATTCCTCAGATTTCTCTAAATCTCCTCCAATCATCTTAATGGTTCCTATATCTCCAAAGGAATACTTCCTGATAGAGAATAGGGAACAGGATACAAAAAAGAAGGATACTCTGATTGTGGATGTAGAGGATGGGGTTCCTATATATATAGGGGATGGAGAATGGGATTCCTATCTTCCTGGCTCAGGTGTGCTCATATGGCATATAGATGAGAGAATAGTGGAGGATAATGGACCCACAAATACCATAAATATCCCTCCGCCCTGGCTTCCCCATAAGGGTGTAGACTTGGAGGAGGCGGATGCGGTCCAGGATTTTGATGTTTTCTATCCTTATTCAGAGAGTGAACTTATAGGAAATTCTTTTGATGCCTTTTTCAAGGGAGGATACAACGACAGTTTTACCCCATCCACAAATCCCAATTCTGATGGATACGAAGGAAAGAGTTTTATCTCTATAAAGGTTCATAGCCCCCCAGATACAGTAATGAGGGTCTCTGTAGACTTCAATCTCTATCAGAAGGGATTTCCTAAAATCCTCTCTACAAAACAGAGATTCCTCTCACCAAATTATGGTGACCTGGATGGGGATGGGAATTATGAACTGGTCGTTCCTACAACATCTGGATATATCTATGCCTGGCGAAGTGATGGGAGTTCTTATACCCAAGACGAACAGGGGGTATTTGCATCCCTACCCGATTCTATACCCTCTACCATAGCTGTTGGAGATATTACCCAGGATGGGAAAGCTGATGTGGTTGTGGGGTGTGAGGATGGTAAGGTCTATGCCTTTTATGGAGACAGCCTCTTGGGAAAAAGGGCAGCAAGAATATCCGGATTCCCTGTCTCTACAAAGGATAGGATAACATCTTCTCCACTCCTTGCAGATATCGATGGGGATGGAACTCTGGATGTGGTCATCGGTTCTACAGATATGAGTCTATATGCTTGGAATGGGAAAGGAGAGGCTATAAAGGGTTTCCCTGTATGGCTCGGCTCAGAAGTGAGGAGCACCCCTGCAATAATGGATGAGAAGAATCCAGAGATTGTTGTCCTGGGAGCAGATAATAGACTATTCCTGATAGATAGAGATGGAAAAATCAAGAAGGGTTTCCCTGTCGTTCTCTCCCAGTCCCCAAACTATGCTGTAGGTTCACCTGTTATAGCAGACTTCGATGGAGATGGAGAGAGGGATATCGCTGTAATTGCTGCTGATGGAACTCATTACAGACTCTTCCTTTTAGATACTACTGGGAATATAAAGTTTAAAGGCGCTCAACTTCTTGATATGCCCTGTAATACCTCCCCTGCTGTTGGAGATATTAACCAGGATGGGCTCTTAGATATAGTGGTGGCAGGGAAGAATAAGGTCTATGCCTTAAATTATAATGGAACCCTTTTAGATAATTTTCCTATAGTAGAGGACTCCTTATTTGCTGTCCCTAAGATAATAGAGATAGAGGGACAGCTTTATATAATAGAGTTTGAGTTTCCCTATATCTTCAACTCCTCTCCATTGATAGCAGATGGAATCCTGATAGGTTCACCAGAGTATGGTGTCTTGGGATACGACTCCTTAGCCAGACCCCTCCCTTATACCCCTCTCTTCAGTTCCTCTGGGATTAATAGCACAGGGCTCCTGATAGACCTGGATAGGGATGGGGATATGGAGTTCTGCACAGGTTCAGACTCAGGGGTTCTCTATGTCTGGGACCTCCCCTTAAAATCTCAGAATTTTGCCTGGGGATGCTTCCTCTCTGACCCCTGCCATACAGGGATATACAGGGGAGAACTCCCTACCCCCTTTGCAGGCTCCTCCCCTCTCATCTCAGACTTCTATCTCTATCCAAACCCCTGTGGATATGGGGCAAAGTTTAGATATAAACTTGGGAAGGATGTAGAGGAGGCAAAGATAGGTGTCCTGGATATCTCCGGCAAACTTCTTTTTGAAGAGAAATTGAAGGAATTATCCTCAGGTCCTTATAATGAGTTCCCCCTCGACTTCTCTGCTGTACCACCCGGGGTATATATCTTAAGATTTGAGGTTAAAACGAGAGGAGAGAGAGAGGTTAAGTTCTATAAACTGGGGGTGGTGAGATGAAACTCATTATCCTTTTGACCCTTTTTGGACAATCCAAGACCCTCCCGCTTGCTGCCTCAGCTGTAATCCCTGGAATGGGTGAGTGGGTGATGGGAGCAAGAGGGAAAGCAGAGGTATTCTTCTGGATAGAGGGAGCCCTCTGGCTTAGCTATGGGGGTTTCACCTACTATGGGAGGTCTCAGCTTAATAACTCTAAACTCTTTGCCAGGAGATATGCCGGAGCATCCCTATCAGAGGATGATAGATATTATGAGGCTTTAGAGAAGTATGATAACTCTGATGAGTATAATGAGGATATCTTGAGAGAGGCAAGGGATAGATATCCTGATAGTATGGAGAATGCGGCAGAATTGAGAAATGAATATCTAAGAGAATATGGATATTTTGGTGATGAGTCCTGGGACTGGGAACCCGATTCTTTAAGAATTTACGATTACCATACCATAAGGACTAAAGCAAGGGAAGCCTTACAAAGGGCAAGCTTTGTCCTTGGTGCACTCCTTGCAAATAGGGTTATAAGTCTCATAGATTGTGCCCTCTTTACTGAGGATAAGAGATTCTCAAAGAGGATGGGCTTTTTCCCTACTATCAATAAACCCGGGATAACTTTTGTCCTTAGATTTTAAAAGAGAGACAGACTGCTTAGTAATAGGTTCAGGTATCGCAGGGTTGTGGTTCAGTCTGAAAGCCTCTGAGTATGGGAGGGTTTTGATAATTACAAAGAAGGAGAGGTCTGAGTCAAATACAAACTATGCCCAGGGTGGAATTGCTGCTGCTGTAGGAGAAGGAGATTCACCTGAACTCCATTACCAGGATACCCTGCGAACAGGTGCAGGGCTCTCCCATAAGGAGCTTGTTAGAATTATGGTGGAAGAGGCTCCAAGATTGATAGGAGAGTTGATAGATGTGGGGATAGAGTTCTCTAAATCAGGAAAGGGGTTTGACCTTGGAAGAGAGGGGGGACATTCAAAAAGGAGGATTGTCCATTCTAAGGATTTTACAGGAGCCACTATTGAAAAAGGGCTTCTCTATGCCCTGCGTAAGAAGGAGAATGTGGAGATAGTTGAGAATGCAATCGCTCTGGATTTGATTATGAGAGGAGATAGATGTGTAGGTGCATATATCATAAAGGAGGAGAGAATTATCCCTGTTATAGCAAAGACTACCCTTCTTGCTACCGGGGGGATAGGACAGATATACCTCCATACCACAAACCCTAAGATAGCTACAGGGGATGGGATTGCTATGGCTTATAGGGCAGGGGCAAGGATTGCGAATATGGAGTTTATCCAGTTCCACCCCACATCCCTTTATGGACATAAGATGGATGATAGAGCCTTTCTCATATCAGAGGCGGTAAGGGGGGAGGGCGGAGTCTTAAAGACCCTTGATAATAAGACCTTTATGGAAAGGTATGATGAGAGGGGATGCCTTGCACCAAGGGATATTGTAGCCAGAGCTATTGATGCAGAGTTGAAGAGGAGAGGAGAGGATTATGCCCTCTTAGACCTCTCCCACCTCTCCCCTTCTAAAATAAAATCCAGATTCCCAATGATTTATGAGACCTGTCTGGGTTTGGGTATAGATATAACTAAGGAACCCATCCCTGTTGTCCCTGCTGCCCATTATGTTTGTGGTGGAATTCTCACAGACTCCTGGGCTGAGACATCTATAAAGGGGCTTTTTGCCTCCGGGGAGTGCGCCTGCACAGGGGTTCATGGTGCAAATAGGCTTGCCTCAAATTCATTATTGGAAGCCCTTGTCTTCTCAGAGAGGGCTGCATTGAAAGCAGAGAAGTATCTAAAAGAATCAATGCCAGAGATGGAGACAGAAGAGGAGAGGAGACCCCTTAAGATAGAAGGGGGAAGGGGGTATATAAGAAGGTTGAAGAGGATAATGTGGGACTATGCAGGGATAGTAAGGAGCGATGAAGGACTAAAAAAGGGAGAGGAGGAACTTGAGAGGTTGAAATCTGAGGCTCCAGAGATATTAGAACTTAAAAATATGATAACTGTTGCAGAATTGGTTATAAGGTGTGCAATTTTAAGGAAGGAGTCCAGAGGTTTGCATTATAATATAGACCACCCTGAGAAGGATGATAAGAGATTTAAAAAGGATACTATTCTCTAAAATAGAAGCATCCCTTAGCCCTGTCGTCACAACTTTAGACCCTAACTATTCCGCTTCTCTCAAAGAGGATATCCTGTAAGCTCTTTCCTCGAAAGAAGTTCAGAGAGTTGGGTTTCTTTCTTCCTTCAGTCATTGCGAGGGACAAAGTCCCGAAGCAATCTCAAATATAAGATTGCCACGCCC
>CAZWJY010000132.1:0-5538 GCA_964634335.1 uncultured bacterium | reverse complement strand
TTCAACTGGTAATTCCCTTTCCTGTCATCATTTATTTTCACCATAGGCATACCCAGGGCAAGCCTTCCATTCTCAAAGTTAAATATTGCCCCATAACCACGGGCACGATTAATCTTCTGGGCTGTGTGGTAGGCGTCAATTGCTGACCAGAGGGCGATGGCAAAATAACCGGTCTTTGCTATATCGCGGATAGGATCATCTTCTTCAAATATATTAGAGTAAGCTATTACACTCGTTATTAACCACCCTACGAAAAATAGACCCGCTTTTTTGTACTCCTCGTTATAAACCTGTCCTAATCCTGGCACTAAAAAGGAAAGACCGCCAGCCAAGCATGGGCTCTGTCCCGATACCACTGGCCACTCTTCCTTTTCACTATATTTTACAGTCTCTATATCCTTCTCTTTTATTACAAAGATACTCCCGTCTTGCATTTTTATTTTGTAGTATTCACCCGGCACCTTTTCTATTATCTTCCCCTTAAGCACACTCCCATCCTTTTTAACAATCTCATCTCCATAAGTTATCCCCAACAGAGAGATTATCAGAAGAACACCTAAATATCTCATAATACCTCCTCCTTAAAAATAACAATAATTAAGGCTTTGTCAAGTAGGGATTCAAGTCTACCCTGCAAGGCTTATCCTTCCATCACAGGATAAAATCTTCCCTTCCATTCCACTACCTTCTTTAACAGGGCTATACGGGCTGAGTTTAATGCGATGACTATACCAAAAATCATAGATACAGGATGAAGGAATATCATTAAAAAATTTGTCCTGAAACGGAGAGAAATTATACCTCGGATAAGGGATATTAAAAGAACCTGGAGGAGCGGGAGATTAATGGAATGACCCTTAAATATCCCTTCCCATAAAAGATAATAGGGAAGAATAAAAACCAATATATTGATAAAGAGAAAAGCAAGCAGGGTAGGAAGTGAACCTCCAATGGCACCAAAGGCATTTTTTGAAAATCCATTCCATATCTCCTTCAGATTCTTATAGAACCTCACAGAGACAATCTCACTGCCATCCAGAAGAGATACCCTACCCCCTGAGAGTTTGGTAAGTTGCGCCAAGCAGAAGTCGTCTAAGAGCTTATCCTTGATAGCCTTATGCCCACCTATCTTAAAATAGAAATCTCTCTTAATGAGTATAAAGGGTCCAATGGCTGCTGTAACCCTGAAGTCCTTTACTCTGTTCATCAGCCCAATGGGCAGGAAGACAAGAAAGGCAAAAGGGATTAAAGGCATAAAGAGTTTTTCCGCAAAGGTCTCTGCTCGGATATGAGGGATTAGAGAGAGTAAATCTATATCGCTATCCTTTACAGCATTAAAGACCAAAGATACCGAGTAAGGGGAATGGATAGTATCTGCATCAGTGAATAGCAACCAGTCTCCCCTGGAATAGAAGGCAAGCTGGTGGCAGGCAAAATTCTTACCTGTCCACCCTTCAGGTAATGACCTGCCATATATGAGTTTCAGCTTGGGATACTTAGAGATTAAAGACTCAATTATCTCTGTGGTTCTATCAGAAGAGTTATCATCAAGAACTATAACCTCTGTATTTGGATAATCCTGATGGAGAAGGGAGAGGAGGCAGGACTCTATATTATCCTCTTCATTCCTTGCTGGGACAAGAATGGAGATGAGAGGAGTATCTTCACTCAACCTTTTTCTCTTAGGTTTTGATAGAACCTTCATATTATTGAAGAAATTAAAGAGGAGAATCAAGATGATAATGGTGATGAATAGCTCTATTCCCATCTCCAGCCAGACTTTGCCCTTATCTTTCTCATATGGGGCGCATCTATTATCCTCTTAAACCCCAAGAAGAGTAGGAGGAGGATAACTGCAAGAACTTCACCAAAAGGTCTCTTAAATATAACAGGAAGCCAGAAGAGGACAAGGGTCGTAATCCCCACAGAGACACTTATATGGAAACCCACTCTTAAAACGAAAAGGATGGGTATTATCCCAAAGGAGAGGAGAGAGGCTAAAGGGTAACACCCGAAAAGGAAGCCTATGAGGACAGATGCTCCTTTCCCACCCCTCCCCTTTAAAAATATGGGGAAATCATGACCCAAGACTACTGCAAGAGCAGATAGCCAGAAGATGGGTTGAGAAGGGGCAAAGCTCTTTGCTATGAAGAAGACAGCAATCCCCTTTGATAGGTCTAAAACAGATGCCAGAGCACCATAAGAGTATCCTACTGTATGCCAGACATTTCTTGCACCCACATTCCCTTCCCCTTCATATCTCAAATCTATACCCTTTGTAAGCTTTGCTATAATCCAGGAGAAAGGAATTGCACCGATAAAATAGGAGATTATTAGGAGAGAGATAGTTTGCAACACTCCCTTACTATAATAGGTTTTTTAAAGTTGTCAACAAAAGAGATGGAGGAGGGCTAAATTACGATAGTCTCTTTTACCAGTTTATTATTTTTGAACCTCTCCATTGATAAAGGGGAGGCATCAATAGTTCTATATTCCCCAAAGTTTATAAGCTCAGAGATACATTTACCAGCAGCCTCAGACTCCATAGCCCCATGACCTGAGAACCCTACAGCTAAATATAGACCCTTTACAGAGGTATGGGGTCCTAAGATAGCATTATGGTCCAAGAGATTTATATCATACAGACCTGCCCACATATTCTTTACATTACAGTATCTCATAGCAGGGATACGCTCCTGGAGATAACTATTTATCTCATCCTTATAATAGGAGATTTCTGGAGTGGTATCATATCCAGGAGTCCTATCCAGTTTTACCCTCCCTATCAATAGATTCCCTGCCTCAAATTTGAAGTATATCCCTTTATCCACAATAGTGAAAGGGATTCTATCATAACCAGGAATATCAGGGAGATTGGTGACAAAGAGCATCTGTTTTACAGGAACCACAGGAACATTCTCTTCTATCCCTGAATCTTTTAATAGGTCTTGAGTATAAGGACCTGTAGCAAGGATTACCATATCACTCCCTACCCTCTCCCCTGATTTTAATTCTATCCCCTTAACCCTATCATTCACTAAGAGCCTCTTCACCTCTCTCTCTAAGTGGAGGTCAAATTGGTCTGGATACAACTCCTTTGCTTTCAAAAAGTATCCCTTTGCCACTGCTGTAGGGTCAAAGACTCCACAGTCCTCTCCCAAAAGTCCCCCTGCAATATCTTCAAACCCTATAAATTCTCTAACCTCTGGATCAATATGGTCCACCCCAATACAGATCCCTGGGACAATCTTCTCTATCTCTTCTGGAGAGAGGAGTTTCACCCTTACACCAGCCTCATCCCATTTTGGTTTAAACTTCACAATACTATCCCAATCCTTCTTATAATAGGTAAAGAGATAACCACACTGATGAAAACCTATGGGAATCCCCATATCCTTCTCAAAGGTCTTAAACTTATTGATACTATAGGTAGTAAGTTCTGTATTTATAGAGGTAGACCAGAGGTTACGGAATGCTCCTGCACTCTTGGCTGTAGCATCAGAAGCTATATCATCCAGTCTATCATAGACCCCTATCCTACCCTTAAAACCATCCTGGAGAAGATGGAATAGAATACTATTCCCTATAATCCCTGCCCCGATGATAATCAAGTCATAATTCTGCTCCATTTTTAATGGATTCTATCCTAAAAATCCCTAAAGTCAAGGTCTCGGTTTCTTTAAAAACGACTACCCTCTCTTAAAAGTTTCAAGGCTTCTGCTGCAAGATATAAGGAACCTGTAATCACGAGTATATCCTTAGAAGAGAGGGAGGGGAGGACTGAACTAAGGGCTTCCTCTAAGGAGTGGGTAATCCCTGGTGATATCCCATAGGATTCTGTCATCTCCTTCAACCTTTCTAAGGACTCAGCCCTTGGATTATCTACCTTTGTAAGGATGACTTCTCCTGTGATGGGCAATATAATCTCCAGAACCTCTCTTATCAGCTTCTTCCTCAGTATACCAAAGATCAATTTAATCTTTCTATTTGGAAAAACATCCTCTATAAATCTCCTCAGGGCTGATATGGAGTCTGGATTATGAGCTCCGTCAACCAGTATCCATGGCTCCCTCTTAACTACCTCACACCTCGCCCTTAGCCTGGCTTTCCTAAACCCTCTTTTAATAGAAGAAGGGGTTATTCTTGAATCTCTAAGCTGGATAAGGGTCCCTACACTGGTAGCAGCGTTAATCACCTGATGAGCTCCTAAGACTGGAATGGATAGTTCCATCTCTCCAAAATCTCCTGAGAGTATGAATCTTGAACCATTAATGCCAATGTCCTCCCTCTCTATCTTCAAATCTCTTCCTATAAGAACAAGCCTCTCCCTTGCCCTCTCTTTAATGACCCTAAGAGCCTCTAATTTCTGTGGAGACGAGACTGTTATCCCCTTCTCTCTTATTATCCCTGCCTTCTCCTTGGCTATCTCCTCAAGGGTATCTCCCAGAATCTCTGTATGGTCCAGTCCTATGGTAGCAATTACAGAGACTAAGGGCTCCACTACATTTGTGGTATCCAGTCTTCCCCCAAGACCTACTTCTAAGACCGCATAATCTACCCTCTTCTCTACAAAATATAAGAAAGCCATAGCTGTTAGAGTTTCAAAGAAGGAAGTCTTCTCATCCACCTCTGGAGCTATAATTGCCATAATTCTTGCAAAATCCTCCTTAGAAATCATCCTATTATTCACCCTCACCCTTTCTCTAAAGGAGAAGAGGTGAGGTGAGGTAAAAAGTCCTGTGGAGAGTCCTGAACTCCTTAAGACAGTCTCAATAAAGGTGCAAATAGAACCTTTGCCCTTAGTCCCTGCTACAAGGATGACCCTCTTCAACTTCTTATGGGGTTCTCCTAATCTCTTCAGGAAATTTTTAAACCTCTCTAAGTCATAATCATACAAAAGCCTTGGGGTCTTCTCATAATCTACAAGGGAATAGAGAAAATCCTCAGCTTCCTTATAATTCAAGGATATTTCAAGACCTCTATCTTCACCTTTGTCCTGCCTCCCATTCCAATCTTCTTTGCAGCAGCATAGGATAGGTCAATAATATTCCTTCTTATCCAAGGACCTCTATCATTGATTCGCACTATCACGCTCTTTTTATTCTTAAGGTTTGTCACCCTTACAATGGTCCCAAAGGGAAGGGTGCGATGGGCAGCAGTGAAGTCATACATATCATAAATCTCTCCAGAGGCTGTTCTTCTACCATGAAACTTCCCGCCATACCAAGTGGCATACCCATAGAATACCCTTTTCCGAGCTATCATCGCCTGAGGGCATTCTAAGAGAAGCAGAAATATAAGAATCCAAGCCCTTTTTAACATAGGGAGAAGATAGTCCAAAAAGGGGCTATGTCAACCCTTTAGAACTGAAATTTACCCATAACTTATGGTTTACATTCGACCTACTTCGCCCTGTCATTGCGAGCCCCTGTGAAATAGAAGATAACGCTTAGGAGAGAGTGGAAGGAAGGGTGTATTATCCTCAAAATAATGTGAGACCAACTGCTATACCTTATTTCACAGGGGCGTGGCAATCTC
>CAZWJY010000131.1:0-5598 GCA_964634335.1 uncultured bacterium | reverse complement strand
GGGGGTAGAGAAGGGGAGAAGCGTTCTCATCATAGAGGACAACCCTTTAGCATCTGACCTCTTAGCCAAGTGGTTGTCTGAGGCAGGCTACCAGGTCTTCACTGCTGAGAGTGGAGAGGAGGGAATCCAGAAGGCTCAGGAGATTAACCCTTCTGTGATTACTTTAGATGTTAAATTGCCTCAGATGGATGGATGGCAAGTCCTCTACCGTTTAAAAAAGATAGAGAAGACGAAACATATCCCTGTAGTTATATGTTCTATAGTGGAGGATAAGGAGTTTGGATTGAGCTTAGGCGCTGTGGATTATATCACCAAACCCATATCGAGAAAGGAACTCTTAGAAAGAATCGGTCGAATCAAACCACCAACAAAGAGAGTTTTGGTAGTTGATGATAATCCTCAGGATGTAGAACTCATAGAGGGGACCTTAAAGTTTGAGGGGTTTGAGGTCATCAAGGCATACAATGGGGTTGAAGGTCTGAAAAAGGCAAGGGAAGAGAATCCAGACTTGGTCCTTTTAGACCTCCTTCTCCCTGATATAGATGGGTTTGATATAACCAGACTCTTAAGAGCTGATGAATCTACCCGCGCACTCCCTATCATTATCTTTACAGCCAAGGACCTTACACCTAAGGATAAGGAGATTCTGGATGACCATATCCAGGCAATAGTGCAGAAGGCAAAATTTAGTAAGGAAGACCTGAAGAGGCTTATTGAGAGAACCCTCTCAGGGGTATGAGATGGCTAAAATTTTGGTGGTTGAGGATAACCCTCACAACTTAGAACTTATAAAGATAGTGCTTGAGAGAGATGGGTTTGAGGTGATTAAAGCAGAGGATGGACTGAGAGCTATAGAGGAGGCAAGGTTGCATCACCCTGACCTCATAATGATGGATATGCAGCTTCCAGGCATAGATGGATACGAGACGACAAGGAGACTAAAAGCAGATAAAGAACTTTCTAAGATCCCTGTTCTTGCCGTTACCGCTTATGCCCTGCCAGGGGATGAGGAGAAGGCATTAAAGGCTGGATGCAGTGGCTATATTCCTAAGCCTATTGATACAAGGAAGCTTTCAAAAACTATAAGGGAGGTCTTAGAGGATGCGGAAAAAGAGAAGTGAGGAGAGTCCAGAGGAGATTGGAGAGCTCCTTACAGCAGAGAGTGACATAGCCCATTATTATAAGAAACAGATGGATAGGCTCTCCGCTCTCCTAACTATAAACTATGAGATAGCCACAACCTTTGATATAAGAACCATTATTGAGGTAATTAAAAAGTGGGTGGAGAGGTTAGGATTGGGTAAGTATGTGGACTTAGGGATGCTGGATAAAAAGAGAGGGATGATTGTCCCTATGGTGGATCTGGAGGAATCGGAAGTCTCTGAAGTCTTTACAAAATTGAAATTGAAGGCAAATAATGGAGTAGTGGGTCAAGCTATAACAAAAGAGAAGCCTATTCTTGTAAGGGATGTGTCTAAGAACCCCCATTACATTACAGGTCCTGGGAGAGAAAAGGTAAAGACTCAATTCGCTATCCCTTTGAAGGATAAAGGTGAGGTGATAGGGGTATTGAACTTTGAACATACAAAACTGGATGCTTACAAACAGGAGGATATTGCCTTTTTACAGTCAATGGCTACATATGTAGCCATTGCTGTCAAAAATGCCCAGCTCTTCTGGGAAGTAAAAAAGGAACAGGATAAATTTTCTGCTATTTTGAGGGCTATACCAGACCCTGTAGTGGTATTAAGCCCGGATACAATTATTCTTACCTTTAACCAGAAGGCAGGAGAGATACTGGATCTTGAGCCCTCTTCTATAGGAACTCCATTCCCCTGTCCTCTTGAAAGAGCTGAATGCGAAAAGTTAGAGAGGATTATATCCAGGCTTGGTATGGGAGAGGAGGGGACCTACCATATGGAGATGAATATAAAGGATAAGGTCTTTGATGTCCATTTCTCCGGGGTCAGGAGTAGGGGGGAGACCTTTGGTGTAGTTATGCTCTTCTTGGATATAACAAAGAGGAGAGAGCTTGACCAAGCGAGGGCAGACTTTACCGCCATGCTCGTTCATGACTTGAGAGCTCCCCTCACATCTATCACCGGTGCCTTAGACCTCTCCTCTGAAGTAGAAATTAAAGACCCTCAGCTTTCCCTTCTCTTAAAGAATGCAAGAGAGGATGCATGGAGGATGCTCAATATGATAAATGAATTGTTAGAGGTCTCAAGATTGGAGGCTGGTAAAGTAGAGTTGCGAAAGGAAACGGTAGAGATCTCAGAACTTATTAAGGTAGCCTCCAGGAGTATGGCAGGCTTTGCTATGGAGAAAGGGGTAGAGCTTAATTACCATTTGAAAGAGAAGCCTCTCTATACTATGGCTGATAGAGAGAGAATCATAAGAGTCCTGGTAAACCTCATAGAGAATGGGATAAAGTATACAGAAAAGGGAGGAGAGGTGAGGGTAGACTATACAGAGAAGGGAGACTTTGTAGAGGTGGGGGTAAGGGATACAGGAGTAGGAATTCCAAAGGAGGAGTTGAATAAGATCTTTGAAAGGTATCGCACGCTATCAAGGGGCAAAGGGTTTGGATTGGGGCTTGCCATATCCAAACTTATTGTAGAGGCTCATGGTGGAGAGATAGGGGCAGAGAGTGAACCTGGGAAAGGTTCCTTCTTCTATTTTACCCTCCCCATTGCAAAGGGATAGATGGGGACAAGGATTCTTGTAGTTGATGACGACCCACATCTCAGGGCTCTCTTAGATATCAGGTTGAAGCATTTAGGATATGATGTGCTCCTGGCAGAGGATGCGGTAAGAGCCCTTCAGATTATAGAAGATAACCCCCCAGACCTTGTAATAGCAGATATTATGATGCCCAGAATGGATGGATACCAATTTTTACAGAAGTTTCGGCAGACCCCTGGTTTTGAGAATATCCCCTTCCTCTTCCTCTCTGCAAAGACCCTTTTAGAGGATAGGATAAAGGGTTTGAGATTTGGAGCCGATGATTATATCACCAAACCCTTCGATTTTAAGGAGTTGGTGGCAAAGATAGAGGTTCTTTTGGAAAGGGCTCAGAGATACCAGACCTTTGCCCTTAAGGCTTTAGAAAGGTATACATCAGGAGACCTCAAGATTATAAGCTTAATAGAACTTCTCCAGATGCTGGCTTATGGAAAGAAGACCGCTAGACTTACTCTTATAGGGGAGGAGAAGGGGGAAATATACTCTTATCAGGGAAAGGTAGTGGAAGCGATTTGTGGAGTAAAGAGAGGAGAGGAGGCTTTCTACCATCTGCTCGGTCTTGATAAGGGAAGGTTCACTATTGAGATTGATATTAAACCTCCCACCTTCTCTATAGATAAAGGACTCTCACAGCTCCTCTTAGAGGGGGCTAAGAGAAGGGATGAGATAGAGAGGATACGCCAGACCCTACCAGACTTCTCTTCAGTTCCATTACTAAAAGGAGAGGTGGAGGATAGAAGACTGGCTTTGCTCTTAGATGGGAAGAGGAGTCTCTCTGAGATAATAAAAGCATCACCCAGAGATGATTTGGAAATTTTGAGGACTATTAAAGAATGGTATGGAAAGGGGGTTCTGGTCTTCAAATCCTCTGAGGAATTAAAGGGAGAGGAGGCTTTTAATCTCTTAGTAGTGAGTAATGATAGACAAAATCGGGATAGACTGTTTAAAAATTTTTTGAAAGTAGGTAAGGGAGGGGAGTTGATATTGCCAAACCTGGTTAAGATTCAACTGAGAGAGGGTATAAACCTCCAACTCTATGGTCTCCCTTATCTCCCTCCTCTCTTAGAAATATTCTCTAAAAGGGCTTCCGGTTTCCTTACCCTCTTCTCTAATAATAAGGAAGAGGTAGAATCTATTGTCAACTTCTTTAAATCCAGAAATATAAAAGGGATGGTTCTCAAAACAGATGGAGAGTCTATTACCTTAGAAGGAACCCAGTATTGTGAGATAGATAAACCAGAGGAGGTTGAGAAGATGTTAAGAGGGTTAATATCAAAATTAAGGAGCTAAAATGAAAAAGATAAGAGCACCCAGAGGCAGAGAGCTATCCTGTAAGGGGTGGCACCAGGAGGCTGCCCTCAGGATGCTTATGAATAATTTGGACCCTGATGTGGCAGAGAAGCCTGAGGAGCTCATAGTATATGGAGGGGCGGGAAAGGCGGCAAGAAACTGGGAGAGTTTCTATGCAATTGTAGATAGCCTTAAGAGATTAGAGAATGATGAGACCCTATTAGTCCAGTCAGGGAAACCTGTGGGGATATTTAAGACCCATAAGTGGGCGCCAAGGGTATTGATAGCCAACTCCCTCTTGGTCCCGAAGTGGGCAGATATGGATAATTTCAGGAGGCTTGAGGCTTTGGGTCTTATAATGTATGGGCAGATGACTGCAGGCTCCTGGATATATATAGGGACTCAGGGGATAATCCAGGGGACCTATGAGACCTTTGCTGCCTGTGCCCGTAAACACTTTGGAGGTTCTCTACAAGGGAGATGGGTCCTGACCGCTGGAATGGGGGCGATGTCCAGTGCCCAGCCCTTAGCAGTTACTATGAATGGGGGGGTAATCCTTGATGTGGAGGTGGATAGGAGAAAGATTGAGAAGAGGATAAACCAGGGGTTCTGTGATAGGATGGCAGAGAATCTTGACCAGGCTCTGGAGCTTGTCTTCTCTGCTGTAAAGAAGGGAGAACCTCTATCTGTTGGTCTTGTGGGTAATGCATCAGAGACCCATCCAGAACTTGTAAAGAGGGGGATAATCCCTGATGTATTAACTGACCAGACATCTGCCCATGATGAATTGAACGGATATGTGCCAGGGGGGATGAGTCTTGAGGATGCCTTAGAACTGCGGAGGAGGAATCCAGAGGAGTATATAAAACGTTCCTATGAGTCTATGGCTCGTCAGATGGAGGCTATGCTTGAGATGCAGAAGGAGGGTGCAGTAACCTTTGACTATGGGAATAATATAAGGGGGCAGGCCCTCAAGGCAGGGGTAAAGGATGCCTTTAAGATTCCTGGATTTGTGTTGGAGTATATAAGACCCCTGTTCTGTGAAGGGAGAGGTCCTTTTAGATGGGCAGCCTTATCAGGAGATAAAGAGGATATATATCTCACAGATAAGAAGGTCTTGGAGCTCTTTCCAGAGGATGAGTTCTTGAGAAGGTGGATAAACTTGGCTCAGAAGAAGGTCCCTTTCCAGGGTCTTCCTGCAAGGATATGCTGGCTCGGATATGGAGAGAGGGATAGGTTTGGACTTGCTATAAATGAACTGGTAAGAAAGGGAGAAGTGAAGGCACCCATAGTTATTGGAAGAGACCACCTTGATGCAGGCTCTGTTGCCTCACCAAACAGGGAGACAGAAGGGATGAAGGACGGCTCTGATGCCATCGCAGACTGGCCTATCTTAAATGGGCTATTGAACGCTGTATCGGGTGCATCCTGGGTATCTATCCATCATGGAGGAGGGGTAGGAATAGGATACTCCATCCATGCAGGTCAGGTAATTGTTGCAGACGGAACAGAGGAGATGGATAAGAGGCTTGAGAGGGTATTAACAAATGACCCTGGGATAGG
>CAZWJY010000130.1:0-5622 GCA_964634335.1 uncultured bacterium | reverse complement strand
CCAAACCCAACCAAGAAGTCCACAGTTATTAGTTTACAGTTGCCAGTGAAAGAGACTATTAATCTTAAAATCTATGATGCTACAGGTAGAGATATAAAGACTCTTTTTAAAACCCAGAGCCTGGAGCCTAAAACCTATACCATAAAATGGGATGGGAGGGATGAGAAAGGGAACCCTCTCCCCTCAGGGGTCTACTTTATAAGGCTTGAGACTAAAGGAGTTGCCAAAACAGAAAAGGTCATCCTTACAAGATAATCCCAGAGGACCCTCCCCTTTCCCTTTCTTTACAGAGTTAGTAGGGGGATTTATCTCCCACTAAATTTCCTAAACTTCGGTGGCATATAAAACACCCTCATACTTTATCTTATTACTGTCAGTTTTCCCTTATTCCTCTCCCCTGTCTCTGTCTCAATCGTATAGAAATATAAGCCACTCACCACATCCTCTCCTCTCTCATTCTTCAAATCCCAGAATGCACTCCTTGCAAGCGGATAGACCTCGTCTCCTACTTTGTCCAATACCCTTATGAGCTCTCCTGCAAGGTTATAGATAGAGACCTTAAACTCTGGATACTTCCCTTCTGCTTTTAAGGTATCTGTGGGCACATATCTGATAGTTACCTTCCTATGATTTTTATGGGGGGCAAATGGGTTTGGAAAGGCATATACCTCTCCCAGTAATACAACCTCTATCTTCAAATCTGCCTCCATCACCGAGTCTGACTCTGAAATATTTTTCACCCACACACCTGAGGGGGTTCCATTATATAGGACACTTGATGGTACAGAGAGCATCCCAAAGCCTAAGGTATCATCCTTCCATAAGTCATCTGCATTCCCAGGGTCACTCTGAGTAAGGACATAGCTCTGGTCTCCATCAGCCTGCATAATTCCTACCAGAGGATGGGTTATACTGTTATTGTCATATTGGGATTCATCTATATGGAGGATCAATAGACCTGAACCAGGGAGTCCCTTATCAAAGCCTGTTCTATATCTATTCTCTATAAGGAAATACTCACCTTGACCAGGGTTATCAAAACTCCAGTCTGCCCCATTAGGATTGGGAAGGAGTCTATAGACAACAGGGTTATACTCCACACAGGGGAGAGAGGCTCTATTCATAATATCCCCTGGATTTTCCAAGGCTAAGGGTTCTATCCAGCCGAGGGTATACTTTGACCAACTGCAAAGGTGGGAGGGCGAACTACCCTCAGGTGAACCATTCCAAGAACCTGCAGACATTAGAGAGAATCTACCAGGACCAACATAATCCTGATTCTCAGTATTATAGAGGTCAGGGAGTCCTAAGATATGCCCGAATTCATGACAGAAAACACCCACAGTTACTAAACCATCTTTAAACCTCTCAGGCTCAGTAGTATAGACATCTATCTTAACTCCATCCTGTGTATTATAGGCACCCGGTCCATCCGGTGTAGAGAGTTGCCACTTATGGGACCATATATCTCTATTAGAACCTGTCTCCTCTGCTCCTCTTCCAGAATGGACTATAAAGATATTATCCACATAACCATCCTTATCCTCATCATATAATGAGAAGTCTATAAGAAGGTCTGCTGCCTTAATAGCATCTACTACCATCCCCTGAGCATTCCTCGGATAACTTCCAATCCCAAAGGTATCACCCACATAATAACTGTAGGGATAGGGGAGTCTAAACCATCCCTCTACATCACCATCTATGGTAAATCTTCCATAGGATACCTCCTCATAGTAATCTCTTAAGGACATCTCCCCCTTAGAAAAGAGAAGCCTCTGAAAATCCTGGGGGTTATAAGTGTGAGGGTTATCAGAGAAGTCTACGAGAAGAACAATCGCCCTCTTCTCTCCTATAAGAGGAGCCATTACCTTCTCCGGTTTCTCCATAAGGGGAGGGAATTTTGGAATCCTGGGTCTTGTCTTTATACTCGGTAGTAGAGGGACAGCCAGGGCGGTAGAGGATAGGAATAAGAGACCTAAAAGCCTCACTTCTCCTGAGACATCTTACAGTGTCCTTCAAAAAAGACCTTTGATTGAATCACAAGCCCTTTGCAGGTTATATCCCCCAGAAGGGAGGCTCCTGACTGCATCTCCACCATACCAAGGGCAGAGATATTACCCTCTATCCTTCCACCAAGGATGGCGTCTCTGCATTTTACATCACCTTTTATAAAGGAGCCCTGACCGGTTATAAGGGTCTGGGGGGTTTCTAAATTTCCTTCTATCATACCATCAACCCTTACACTCCCCTGGGTTATAACATTCCCTAATACCTTTGCAGTCTTACCGATCAATGTATCCAGTTTCCCCTCTATCTTTTCTGCCATCTCACCTCCTATCTAAGATAGAAAAAATCCTTAGGGTCTATCTCTCTTCCCTTGTAGATGACCTCAAAATGGAGATGGGGTCCTGAGGCACGCCCTATTGTTCCTATAAACCCTATTATATCCCCTGGTTTAACCGAGTCGCCTTCCTCTTTTACTACCCTTATCAAATGACCATAAAAGGTCTTATAATCCTTAGTATGTCTGATTATGAGGAAGTTACCATACACAGGGTCAGACCCTATCTTCTCTATTACCCCCTGAGCAGAGGCAAAAGCAGGACTACCCTCCTCAGTAGCCAAATCTATCCCAGGATGTGCAGAAGAGAACCCCCTTGTCACAATGAACCCTGTTGTTGGCAGAACCTTCAACTTAAAGGCTTTCTGGATAGAGTCTTCTATCACAGACTCTGGCTTTGGGGGCTTGTAAGTGAAGACCGCCTTTGTAAAATCCACAGGAGGGGGTGATTTATCTATCCCCAGCATCTTCTTTATCTTCTTACTCTCCCTATCTATATAACCAACCCTCTTCTCTATCTCTATCAATTTATTGATTCTCTCTTTAAGGTTTTGATTCTCTCTTTTTAGATAGTAATACTCTGCGAGTTCATAATGGACTTTAAAGGAGTTATAGATAAGGAATCCAAGCCCTGCAATTATTATCCCTGCAATGATAGTAAGGATTCTTATAGTCTTGAGAGATACCCTCTTCTCCCAGGGTCTTTTTGAAGATGGTGGGATAATAATAAAAGAGAATTCCTTCCTCATCTCATTATTCTTGAGATGAGTCTATCCAAATCCTCCTCTGAATAGAACTCAATATCTATCCTGCCTCTCTTTCCCCTTCTATAGATACGCACCCTTGTTCCAAGAGTTTGAGAAAGAGAATCCTCTAAGGCAAGGATATGGGGGTCCTTTGGATGTTCTGCTCTCTTTCTCCTTTTCAAACTTGTCAATTTCTCTACCTCTCTTACAGACAACCCCTGCCTTACAATCCTATCACAGAGTTTATCAATAATAGAGGGGGAGGGGATACTTAAGAGGGCTCTGGCATGACCTGCAGATATCTTGCCAACCCTTAGATATCTCCTTGCCTTTTCAGGGAGGGTCAAGAGTCTCAAGGTATTAGTTATACTTACTCTACTCTTTCCTACTCTCCTTGCAATCTCCTCATGGGTAAGACCGAACTCCTTTGACAATCTCTGATAGGCGGATGCCTCCTCAATAGGGTTGAGGTCCTTTCTCTGGAGGTTCTCAATAAGCGCAAGTTCTAAAAGTTCTGAGTCTGTAGCCTCCCTTATAACTACCGGGACCCTTTCCAATCCAGCCTGAATAGCTGCCTTCAATCTACGCTCACCTGCTACAAGCTCATAGCCCCTTCCCTTCTTTCTAACTATCAAGGGTTCTAATATCCCCTTCTCCCTTATAGAAGCCACAAGTTCTGAAAGGTCTTCCTCTCCACTCTCTCTTGGTTGATAGGGGTTGGGGGAGATAGAGGAGACAGGAATCTCTCTCCAATCTCCTCCCAATACCCTCTTTGCCTCTTCAGGTATTATGGCATGGATACCCTTTCCCAGCGCCTTCCTACCCATGGTTTAGGACCTCTTTTGTCAAAAGGAGGTAAGCCTTAGCACCTGCAGAGGATATATCGTAATGGAAGATAGGCTTTCCAAAACTTGGCGCTTCTGCAAGCCTCACATTTCTCGGAATCACAGTATTAAATACCCTTGTAGTAAAGAATTCTCTCACTTCCTTCTCTACCTGACGAGCTAAATTGAGTCTTGTATCAAGCATAGTAAGCAGAACCCCTTCAATCTCTAACGATGGATTCAGTCCTCTCTTTACCAGCTCTATGGTCTCCATAAGTCTTGAAAGCCCCTCTAAGGAGTAATATTCACACTGGACAGGTATGATAAGGCTATCTGCTGCTACAAGTCCGTTCAAGGTTAGAAGACCTAAGGATGGAGGACAATCTATTATGATAAATTCAAAATCATTATCTATCAACGAGATACAATCTTTTAACCTTTTCTCTCTATCCTCCATATCTATGAGCTCCACCTCACATCCTATGAGATTGAAACTTGAGGGTAGGATATCCAGATGGTCCACCCCTGTGGGAGATATCGCCTGAGGGGTCTTATCTCTATCCATAATAGCATCGTATAAAGAGAGGGAGAGGTTATCCTTATCTATTCCCAGACCAAGGGTCGCATGGGACTGGGGGTCTATATCCACAAGCAGGGTATGTTTCTCGGCTATGGCAAGACCTGCGGCAAGATTGATAGCCGTAGTAGTCTTTCCCACCCCTCCCTTTTGATTAGCGATAGCTATCTTCTTTGCCATTTCTATAAATTAACCTGATTTAAAAGAATGTCAAGGTTGATTTGGGCTATGAAGCCTCTATCTTATTAAGATAACCTTCTCTATTCTATTAACCCCTCCTGCCTCCATTCTTATGAAGTATATCCCATTGGATAGGTTCTCCATTTCCAAGGCAAACTCATAGACTCCTGGTCCCTTCTCTCTGTCTATGAGTGTTCTTATCCTTCTCCCTGTGATATCGTAAAGACTCAAAACAACCCTCCCCTTTATTAGTATCAGGCATCTCTTTGAGTTCGGTAGTTTTATTACATTCATAAGCCTCCTCTCCATCAGAGGTTATTCCCATTCTGTATCCTCCATAACTTTCCTTGACGATTCTCTTCATAGCAGAGTAAGGATTCTTCCAGGTTTCCCACCCTGCCTCAGGACGAGGGTCTTTCTGTATTCCATGGAGGAAGATTATTGGATACTCTCCTGCATCTATTCTCCCTATAAGGAGAAGCAACATAATTGAAAAACTTAACCTCTTCATTGAGCACCTCCTTTTATTAAAATCCTAAAATTCAGATAGAGTCCTGTAAAGATTATATCAAGAGGGTCTAACCATTTTACAGGATAGGTAGCATCATTCCATATCTCTTTTGATTTTCCTATCTTTACTCCTATTGCAGGGATAAATTCAAAATAAGGAGAAAGGATAGATAGCTTCTTTCCTACTTCTAAGCCCAAGGTAAATCCCCTTCCTTTATTTCGCACTGGGAATATGGTGTCAGCGATTATCCATGAAGAATCAGGCCCAAATTTATCAATATACCTATATTCCTCAAACAGTCCTTGTGTCTGGACATATTCCAACGAGAACGAATAGTAAAAAACTTTCTTCAGAGATAAGGAAAATCCATTTCCCCAGAATGTATAATCACTCCTGTGAAAAGTCCAATCGTGTGGCTGTATAGAAATATTGCTTCCTCT
>CAZWJY010000129.1:0-5654 GCA_964634335.1 uncultured bacterium | reverse complement strand
ATTAGAGACAGACAAAATCGTCCTCCTTTATGGTCCCAGACAGGGAGGGAAGACTTCTCTATTAGGCTGGATGATTCATAAACTCCTCAGGCAGGGCATACCTCCTTCTAAAATAAATTACGCCTCTATGGACTTCTTAGACCTCCATCCATTAATCAAAGACACAAGGAGACTGGTAAGGCTCCTGCGGGAAGAGGCTGAAAAGGGTGTCCTATACCTTTTTATCGATGAGATCCAGAGGCTGGAGAATGCTGGCATTGTTCTTAAACAGATTTATGATATGAGAAGGGATATAAGAATTGTAGCAACTGGGTCATCTATTTTAAAAATCCGGGAGGAGGTGAAAGAGCATCTCACAGGAAGGAAGATAGAACTCATTCTATACCCCTTCTCCTTCCCTGAATTTTTAAGGGCAAAAGGTGCTATTCCTGAAAAGAGAATCCGAAGATACAGGATAGAAGAGATGGAAGAGCTTATAGACCTTTATAGAGATAGACTTTCTTCATTATGGAAAGAGTATCTTTACACTGGTGGATATCCAGAGATGGTTCTCTCTGAGAGAAGAGATTGGTTATATAGTAGCCTCTTCTCTACTTACTTAGAGAGGGATGTGGGTGGGTTTATTAGAACAGCCAATTATCAGAAGTTCCAGGACTTCGTCAGGCTGATAGCCACTGAAACAGGAGGCATCTATAATCGTGAGAGTATTTCCAGAACCTTGAGAAGAGACTCCCGCACCATAGAGAGGTTTGAAGATATTCTCACTGTTACCTTTGTCCTATACCGACTCACCCCTTTCTATACCAATATCCGTAGAGAGCTGAGCAAGATGCCTCGGTTCTATTTCATAGATACAGGATTCAGGAATTATCTGGCAGGGGTATCTAAAAAAGAGGTGGTTTCTGGTGCCCTTTTAGAGAATGGGGTAGTAAGTGAGGCTATAAAGGCTGGACGATATCCCCTTTACTGGTGGCGGACTAAAGGAGGAGCAGAAGTTGACCTTATAATTAAGAAGGGAGGAGAAAATATCCCTGTAGAGATAAAAGGGATAAGAGAGGAAAAACCAAAACTCACCCGCTCTTTTATATCCTTTCTCAATACCTATAACCCTTCCTATGCTCTCTTCTTGACTCATAATTATGTGGAGAAGATTAGATACAGAACTACCCAAGTATACTTTCTTCCCGCTTACGCATTAGGGTTTTTGGTCTGTTAACCTCTCAATGAAACTCTAATAGCCCTATTTTTCTGACGTCTATATATGATGAGACTGAGGGTCAAGTCTTGAGCGCATAGAGTGGGCTAAAATAAGTCTTTATTCCTCACCAAAAGCCTTTAAGCAACAGGCACCCATGGCTGACAAGTTCTATATCAGGGATTATTGCTTATGGGACTTATTGAGAAACAGCTTAAGGCCTCTGGTAGTATCAGAGAAAGGAGAGTATAGAAATTTAAAAGGCTATAGATTCTTCTGAGATTTCTCTCTGTGTAAGAGATGGATTGCTTCCTCTTCTATTCTCTTAAACCATTCTGCTCCAGAGATGCCTCCTTTTTCTCTCTTCCTCTGGCTCCTTGCGGATTTTATGGAGCCAGTCTATAAAGTCTAATCCTTCAATCTCCATATTTTATCACCTCCTCTGGCGTTCTAATACTTAAAAGCATATACCCCTTACTTAAGTTAATACCGTTTATCCTCCTTAGTGCCCTCTCATTGACAATATGCTTAAAAATAAAAATTCTACACTCAAGTCATCTAATAGCAAAAGAGCATAGTTACAGATTCTCTCCTTAGGTAAATATTTAAATAATAGGGCAGAGTGCACTCGAAAAGTCTCTATTTGCCACAATTGACTTTTTGAAAATATCCCTTAATCTCTTCTATGAAATTTCGAGCAGGATTTGTGGCTATCGTGGGGGAACCAAATGTGGGGAAGTCTACCCTATTGAATGCCCTTTTGAATTTTAAACTCTCCATAGTCTCTCCTAAACCCCAGACCACACGCCATAAAATCCTGGGTATTCTAACAGGTGAGGATTATCAGGCAATCTTTCTTGATACCCCAGGAATTATATCACCAAGATATACCCTCCAGGAGTTTATGCAAAGAGAGGTCTCTTCAGCTATAGATGACGCAGATGTTATCGTCCTTATGGTAGAGCCTGAAGAGAGGATAAATAGAAAAGTAGTGGATAGATTTCTTGAGAGGTTTAAAAGAGTTCCTGTCCTCCTAACAATTAATAAGATAGATAAGGTCAAGGAGAAGGAGAGGCTTCTTCCTCTGATAGATGAGTATTCTAAATATGGATTTAAAGAGGTCTATCCTATCTCTGCCCTTTATAGAAATGGTCTGGAGGATTTGAGAGAAGGGATTGTAAAGAGCCTGCCAGAGGGAGAACCCTTCTATCCACCTGACCAGCTTACAGATAAACCTGAGAGGTTTTTTGTTGCTGAGTTGATAAGAGAGCAGATATTTACCTGCTATGGAGAGGAGATACCCTATTCTACATCAGTAGAGGTAGAGGAATTTGTAGAAAGACCTCAGAAAAAGGACTATATAAGGGCAGTCATCTATGTGGAGAAACCATCCCAGAAACCTATAATAATTGGGAGAAGAGGAGAGGCTTTGAAAAGGGTGGGAGAGAGAGCAAGAAAGGAGATAGAGACTTTTCTGGGTAGAAAGGTCTACTTAGAGCTCTGGGTAAAGGTCTATAAGGGATGGAGAAGAGAGAAGGGGTTTATAAGAGAGAGGATATACTCAGGGCAGAAATCTTAAAGCCCTTACTTAACTAATATCAGTTTCTCTGTTATTACCCTCCCTTTAAAGGAAAGCTTGAGGAAATAGACCCCGGAAGGGCTCCTCTTACCATCCCATCTTAGTGTATAGGTCCCGGGTCTAAGGTTCTGACCTTTAATAAGGGTTTTCACCATCTCCCCCTTTGCGTCATAGATTCTAAGGTCTACCCCTGTAGTTGCTGGCAACTGGAGGATGATGACTATCTGCTTATCAAAGGGATTGGAAGTCACTGATAATATCTCATCCCATCTCTTATCCACCTCCTCCAATCCTCCTGTCTCTCCCTCAGTAAAAGAGAAGATAGTATCCACAGGAAGGTCTTTATATTTCTCAACCTTTCCTGATGGCCAGTGGATGATAAGGGAGTCTATTTCTGTATGTTTCCCCAGACCAAAGTGCTGTAATGCAAGGAAAGGAGAACCGTATCCATTTCCTGCATTCGGGGCTACCTCTCTTACTACAAGCAGGGTGTCTGTATAGACCTTTATTCTTGCTCCGATAGCTGTCCTATTACTCTCCCTCCCTTTAAGGTCTACCTCTATCCAGTGATTCCCATTTCCATTATTGATATAAAAATCATACCCTGGGAGGTATACATCCAAGAAACCGTCCTGATTAAAGTCTGCCCATAAGGCATAGTCTATTCTTCCGGGATAGGGTAATCCTACATCACGAGTAACATTGGTAAAGGTTCCATCTCCATTATTCCTATAAAGCCATCCCAAAGCTCTGGGAAAACCATAGAGGTTCACAAAGTATAAGTCCAGGTCTCCATCATTATCATAATCTGCCCAGGAGGGTGCTGAGCCTATCTCACACTTCCTTATCCCTGTGGAGGCAATCTCATCGGTAAAGTCATAATCTGGAGGACCATTATTTCTCCATAGATGATGGGTGCTATCACCAGGATAGGTAGGATGATGGGTAATAGGTGAGAATAGGTCTAAATAGCCATCATTATTATAATCTCCCCAGCAGGCTCCGATATTGTGCCCATAGTAGAAACTGATATAAAGACCAATCACCCCCTTCTCCTTGGCAACATTGGTAAAGGTTCCATCCCCATTATTCTGCCAGAGGATATTTGGTTGCAGTCTATAGACAGAGACGAATATATCCATATCCCCATCATCATCAAAATCTGCACAGCTCACACCTCTGGAGCATAGCTTGAGCATACCTATCTTGGAAGGTATAGAGACATTCTCAAAGGTTCCATCTCCTTTATTATGGAATAGATAGTCCCTATGACCTACTCCCATAGGTTCCTCATAATTGGAGAGATAGAAGTCTAAATGGCTATCATTATCATAATCCAGCCAGGCAACATCATTACCCAGGGCAGGCTCTATAAGTGGATATCCAAGCCCAGCCTCCTGAGATACATCTACCAGTTCATAATCCGGTGGTCCACTGTTTTTATAAAGGAGAATAAAACAGGTATCTCCATTATGCTTGGTTGTCAGGATATCTGGATAGCCATCATTGTCATAATCTCCAAAGCAGAGGACCCTTCCCCCATTCCATCTACTGGAAGGGAGTCTGGTAAATGTTCCATCACCATTGTTTATATAGGCAACACCTGAATAGAAGTCTACGAGTCCATCCTGATTATAGTCTACCCAAGAGGGGCTACCCAACAGACTATCTATACCCAAGGACTCCTTAGCCACAGGGGTGAAGGTAATCTCACCTCTTCCAATGGAAAACTGACTCAGGAAGAGGATAGAGAAGAGGAACTCTTTATACATATAACCTCCTCACTTTTAGGATATAGGCAAAGGTAGATTTGTCAATCTCCTCTTCAAAAAGTGGAGTCTATTGACAGGATAGAACTCTGTATTAGAATAATAGTATGAGAGCGAGGATAAGGGGAGAGCTGGGTAATAAAAATAGGGAGGTGAGATGGAATTTTTAGAATATTTAGGGCTGATTTTATCTGGCGCGGGTCTCTTAGGTTCAATATTAGGTATCTTCTTTGCGGTTTATGCAAAGTATAACGGTAAGATGACCAGAGATTTCATTGCATCTCAAAATAGAGAGGTGCAAAACTCCCTAAGAGAACTTATTAAGGAGACTCAAAATCTTATCGCTACCGAGATGAGAGAGACCAGGAAACTTCTCTCAAAAATGGATGAGCGGGCTGTGGAAAGGCATAGAGAGGTAATTCAACTTCTATCCCACCAGAAATCCTAAGATTCAAAGCTAATATTCATAGCCTGATTTAAAGGCAAAGGTAGTGCTCCCACTTCGCTCCTGTCATTGCGAGCCCGCCGTCTACGCTCCTCGTAAGGACTAAGGAAGAAAGAGTGTCGTTTTTGTTCTCAAAAATATCGCAAAGCGCATGCCCAGATGGCATTTGAGTAAATTCGGGCAAGTGAAAAGTATAAGTCTCCCCCTAATGTCCATTTACTGAGGATAATGGCAATTTCCCATTTCTGTGTTCTACGCCCCTAATCTCTTTTCTCCTTAGAGATAGATGATAACACTTTTATACCAATTCTCTAATGCCTCAAGTTCTCTCTGTCGTCGTGCTTCATTCCTCCTATATTGCTCCCAAAGACGTTTAAGTCTTCGCTGTTTTTCCTGTTCATACTCATAAAACCTCTCAGGGCTATAGGCTCTTTGAAGCTCTCTAATAGCCTGTAATTCCCTTTGTCGTTGGGTTTCGTGTTTTGCTAAAAGGCGTCTTTTTCGTTTCTCATATTCCCTTTGGTATCTTCTCATAAGCTCGAGAGGCTTTTGCTTCTCCATCATCATCATTTCAATATCAGACCCCACAGTTGGTATTCTCGCCAGCCACTTTAATAAACCTGATAGACCAATTCCACCTCTTGTAGCAAATACATCCTCAAAGGC
>CAZWJY010000128.1:0-5672 GCA_964634335.1 uncultured bacterium | reverse complement strand
CTCCCTTCAGGGGTCTATTTTATAAGGCTTGAGACTGGAGGAATTACCAGGACAGAGAAGGTTATCCTTACAAGATAATCCAGAGGAGCCCCCCTGGGATATTGTAGTTGGGAGCTACTCTTGGATTTGCAAATCCCAATAAGTCTTAAAAATTACTCCCCCTTGACTTTTGGAGGGTTTTCTAATAAGATTGAGAGTGAGGAAGTTATTTGTCCTGAGCGGATTTATTCTCCTTGGCTCTCTTCTTGCAGACAGGGGGATGGTTCCTATATCCCTGCCCGATGTCTCTATCTATGAACCCGGACAGAAGGCTATCATCGGATGGAATGGGAGAGAGGAGGTGATGATTCTATCCACAGAGGTCTATGCAGATACCTCTATTAAGGTATTGGAAATCCTCCCCCTCCCATCAAAGCCTAAGATAGAGAAGGGAGATTTTAAAGCCTTTCAGAAAGTAGAGCGGCTAATCTTTAAACATAGACCAAAAGAGATGATAGCTAAGAGAGGGATTACCGTGCCCTTTAAAGAAGAGGAACTCTTTGTTGAGGTGATATTTAAAGAGAGGATAGGTCCCCATAGTATTACAGTGGTGAAGGCAGAAGAGGGGGATGACCTTATCAGATGGGCAAGGAATTTCTTCAAAGATAGCCCCTTCCAATTCCCTCAGAGGCTTAGACCTATCTTTGAAAGATATATCCAGGAGGGAAAAAAATTCTTTGTCTTTGATATAATAGAGATAGGGAAGAAGAGGAAACCTGTTGAACCCCTTATCTATACCTTTAAATCAAAATCCCTCTACTATCCCTTGGAGATAAGTTCCATAGTGAAAGGGAGTTCTACTATTCAACTCTATATCCTCTCAAAGGGGATACCAAACCTATGGGTAGATAGTCTCCCCTTAGAATTTGGATATTATAGATTATCCAGAAAGAGACCTATACTCTTTGAAATCAGAGAAGAAGAGATAAAGGGTATAGCTCCTCAACTCCTAAAGGTCCTAAATTTTAAGCCTGTATATCTATCTGTATTGAAATATCGTGGACCTCTCTCAAGCCTCAAGGGTGATGTCTCCATAAAAGAATTTCTAAAGCCTGTAAGATACTGATATGTGTGGAATCATAGGAATTATAGCAGATGAAGATGTGGTGGATGGACTCTATTCAGGTCTCTTAGCCTTACAACATAGAGGTCAGGATGCTGCAGGGATTATTACCTATGACCATATGTTTCATCTAAAAAAGGGTATAGGGTTAGTATTAAGGGTATTTACAAAGAAGAACTTAGAGAGGTTAAAGGGGAACATAGGGATAGGGCATACCAGGTATCCTACCATAGGTCCTGGAGGCACTGAGGATGCCCAGCCTTTTTATGTCAATACACCCTTTGGCATAGCAATGGCTCACAATGGAAATGTGACCAATTATTGGGAGCTTAAGAGGTCTCTGGCAGAGGAATCATTCCGTCATCTCAACTCTCATTGCGATGTGGAGGTAATCCTGAATGTCTTTGCGGATGAGCTCTCCCATCAGAATATAAAGGAGTTTGATGAGAGTGCAGTCTTTGAGGCTACAAGGGGAGTATTTGAAAGAGTGAGGGGAAGCTATTCTGTGGTAGGGATGATTGTGGGAAAGGGACTCTTAGGATTCAGAGACCCCTATGGTATCAGACCTCTCATCTTTGGGAGAAGGGGCAACTCCTATGGGTTTGCTTCAGAGAGTGTAGCCTTTGACCTTTTAGGATATGAGACCCTGAGGGATGTGAAACCAGGGGAGGTGATATTTGTTGATATGGATAGGAGGGTCCATTCAAAGGTTCTTATCCAGAAGAGGCATACACCTTGTATCTTTGAATGGGTCTATTTTGCTCGCCCGGACTCTGTGATAGACGGGATAGGGGTATATGAGGCGAGATTGAGATTGGGTAGGGAGTTGGCTAAGGAGTGTTTAAAAAGAGGGATAAAACCTGATGTTGTAGTTCCTGTTCCGGATACAGCAAGGGCGGCTGCTCTCCCTATTGCTCAAACTCTGGGGGTAGAGTTGAGAGAGGGCTTAATAAAGAATCGCTATATCGCCCGCACCTTTATTATGCCTACCCAAAGAGAGAGAATAGCCTCTGTGAGACAAAAACTCAACCCTATAAAGAGTGAGATCTCAGGTAAAAGGGTTCTCCTCGTAGATGATTCAATAGTAAGGGGAACTACATCAAGGGAGATTATATCCCTTGTGAGAAAGGCAGGAGCAAAGGAGGTCTATTTTGCAGTAACCTGCCCCCCCTTAAGATACCCCTGTGTCTATGGTATAGATATGGCTACAAGAGGGGAATTCATTGCCAAAACCCATTCTGTAAAGGAGATAGAGAGGCTCATAGGAGCTGATGTATTGGTCTATCAGACATTAGAGGGTATGATAAAGGCTGTAAAAGGGGAGAGACCACAGGAGTTCTGCACTGCCTGCTTCACAAATAGATACCCTACAGGAGAGACAGAGAAGACCTTAAGGAGATTTGAACTTGAGCGTATCCAAGTAAAAGAGGGATGAGTTTCCCAGAGGAGTAGTTTTACCCCCTCTTTATCTGCTCTTTAATTCCTTTCAGCATTTCCTTCCAGGGGTGGGTCTCCTCTCTTTTGCATCCACACTCCCCTTCATTCAGATTCTTTCCACATATTGGACATAAACCCTTACAGTCTGATTTGCATACAGGTGCCATAGGCAGAGCCAGGATTACTGTATCCCTTATTAAAGGGAATAGGTCTATCTCATCTCCTGAATAGTAATCCTGATTAATAATTCTTCTCAAATCTACCTTTAAACCTTTGGGTCTAAAGATTTCCTGACGGTATTCCACCTCTATCTTCTCTCTAAATTCCTTTTTAAAATTTGTAAGACATCTTGAACAGACAAGCTTGGCAAGAAAGTGGACATCTCCTCTCACATCTATCCTATCCCCATTCCTTCTCAGTATAAGTTGAGCATCTATATTGCCTGGTATCTCTGCATCCTTAGTCTCTATAAGAGAACTGGGGAAGGAGAGGGTCAAAGGATTCTCCCCTGGTTTGAGATTTGATACAGAGACAACGAACTTCTTTCTCATACTTCTTTGAGGAGTCTCCCAATTATATCATCAGATTTAATCCCATCTGCCTCTGCTGCAAAACTTGTAACAAGCCTATGCCTAAGCACAGGATAGGCAACTCTCCTCACATCCTCTTTGGTAGGTGTATATCTCCCCTGGAGCACAGAGTTCGCCTTTGCTCCCAAGATCAGATACTGGGAAGCCCTGGGGGATGCCCCCCAGACTACCCAGTCTTTTATGAATTTTAACCCATCCTCAGAAGGTCTGGTCAGGCTCACCAGTTTTACACTGTATTCTACAACATCATCTGATACAGGGACCTTCCTCAGTAATTTCTGTAATGCAAGGATTTCCTTCTTTTTTAAGATTACGGAGAGCTTTGGTTGATAGAGAGAGGTAGTAGTCTTTACAATCTCCTTCTCTTCCTCAAAGCTTGGATAAGTAATGTTTATAGAGAACATAAACCTATCGAGTTGAGCCTCTGGCAAGGGGTATGTCCCTTCCTGTTCAATAGGGTTTTGAGTAGCAAGGACAAAGAAGGGGAGGTCTAAAGGATATGTCTCCCCTCCTACGGTTACCCTATACTCCTGCATCGCCTGGAGTAAGGCAGCCTGGGTCTTTGGAGGGGTGCGATTTATCTCATCAGCAAGGATAATATTTGCAAAGATAGGACCCTTTATAAATTTGAAAACCCTTCTCCCTGTGGAGGTATCCTCCTCTAACACCTCTGTCCCTGTTATATCTGAAGGCATAAGGTCAGGGGTGAACTGGATACGGTTGAAACTCAAACCCAGAATCTGAGCCAAGGTATTTACTAAAAGGGTCTTTGCAAGACCAGGGACTCCAATGATGAGGCTGTGACCAGATGATAAGAGGGCGATAAGAATCTCCTCTATCACTCCTCTCTGCCCTACTATTACCTTTGATAACTCCTCCTCTATCCTCTCCCTTGCCTCCTTCAGCTTCTCTACAGCTTCTATATCACTATGCATTGGGAATCTTCCTCAGTCTCTTAAGGTATCTGCCTCTTGCAAATCTCTCTCTCAACCATAATTTTAAAATAGGGACTGCTTTTTTAAAGGGGGTAAAGTCTGCAGCAAGGACAAGGACATTTGTATTTGTATCCCTTCTTGCCCGTTGAGCCATCTCAGGGTAGAGGCATAGCCCAGCCCTTATCCCTTTTACTTTATTTGCTGCAATAGACATCCCTATTCCAGAGCCACAGATAAAGACTCCTCTATGTGCCTTCCTCTTCTGAATCGCTTGTGCTGCTTTAAGCCCATAGTCAGGATAGTCGCACCTCTTCTCATTATAGGTTCCGAAGTCCAGGACCTTATAACCCTCCTTTTCTAAGAATTTCTTGACCTTCTCTTTCAGGGAGAACCCCCTATGGTCTGCAGCTAAAGCTATACGAAGGTTAGCCATCCGTATCTATCCTCCTTTTCAGCAAGGGCGATTCCTAAATATTCGGCTTGCAGGGCTTTAGTTATCTCCCCAGGCTTACCCTCTCCAATAGGGATTTTATCTACAGACCTTATGGGTGTAATCTCTGCAGCACTCCCTGTGAAGAATAACTCATCAGCCAAATAGAGCATCTCCCTTGGAATCATCTCCTCCTTAACCTTATACCCTAAATCTCCTGCGATTTTTATAACCGAATCTCTGGTTATTCCCTCAAGGATAGTAGCATGGACAGGTGGAGTAATTAGAGTTTTATCTCTTACAAGAAAGATATTCTCTCCAGAACCTTCTGATACGAATCCAGAGGTATCAAGGGCTATCCCTTCAGTGAATCCGTATTTCAGAGCCTCCATCTTTATAAGTTGGGAGTTCATATAATTGGCTCCACACTTAGCAAGACCGGGAAAGGTATTGGGAGCCATCCTATTCCAGGAGGAGACCATAACATCCACCCCCTTTTCCAATGCCTCAGAACCCAGGTATTTACCCCAATACCAGGTGGCTATTGATACTTTCACAGGACAATTAAAGGGGTTTACTCCCAACTCCATATAGCCCCGGTATACCAGAGGTCTTATATAACACTCCTCAAGTCCATTAGCCTTTATGGTCTCTATTATCGCCTTATTTATCTCTTCTTCAGAATAGGGTATATCCATCCTGTATATCTTAGCAGAGTTGAATAATCTTTTAGTGTGGTCCTTTAGTCTAAATATAGCAGGTCCCTTTTTAGTCTTATAACAACGAAAGCCTTCAAATACACTGGTTCCATAATGGATGACATGGGATAGGATATGGATTTTGGCATCATCCCAGGGAACCAGCTTGCCATCCATCCAGATATATTTAGCCTTCTCAAAAGGCATAAAGCCTCCTTAAAGATTATGGCGGCGAAGGGATTCGAACCCCTGACACAGAGATTATGATTCTCCTGCTCTGACCAACTGAGCTACGCCGCCCACAGGGTATTATACCCCTATAAAAGGTTCTGTCAAGGAGGCGGTTATGAGGTCGCTGGAAAAATTATTTTCCTGAAAAACAGGTCTGTCCTGGCGACATACAGGTTAATAACATATTGAGGATACTCTTTAAAATCAGAATGGTTGGACTGAGGGCTAAAAGGACCCGTAGGGTGGGGT
>CAZWJY010000127.1:0-5762 GCA_964634335.1 uncultured bacterium | reverse complement strand
CTTTATCATCATTCCTCCACCTTTATTCTCAATACAGCCCTTCCTGAAAGGGTATAGGGAGTGGAAATTACCTTTTTTGATATGAGGGTATTCTCAGATAGGCTAAATTGTAGGGAAGGTTCTCTGTGAGATAAGAGGGCTGAAATAGATGGTGGAAGGGAGGGGAGGTTCTTCCCCTCAATCCTTAGCTCTCTATCTTGAGAAAAGACCATAATTACAAGCTCATTTTTAGCTGGTCTTCTTCTGAACTGGATGAGGAACTGCTCTATATTAAAGACTTCCTTTCTATCAAAGACAAAAGCAGAATCTCCTGATGTAGCTACTACCATAAGTTCTCTACCCTTAAGACCCTGGGTAGGGATATTAAGAGATACCTCTTTAGTTAACCTCTCTCCTCCTCGTAGTTGAAGAGAGACGGTAAGTTTTAAGGGCTCTGATAATAATACCTTACCCTTTTTGGCTGTAAGCCCAATAATCTTAGCCCTTCCTTCTCTATGTAAAGCCTTAATCTTTACATCTACCTTATGAAGTTCTACTTTCTTAAAGGGGTTATTGATGAGGGAATCAAGGTTTTTAAAGAATTGAGAAGTCAGATCCTCAATAGCTTTCTCACCACTATAGAGGTCTCTATATTCTATCTCTGGATAGCCCTTTATTCCTATCTTGGTATCCAACTGGAGGGTAAGTGTTGGAGGGCTTCCCTCCTCAGAATATAAGCAATTGGCAAGGCTTATAGCCATAAGGTCAGGAATAAGGAACGGGCAATCAATTATCTCAAAATGATAGATGCGCTTATTTAAACTCACATTTAGAGGAATCATCTTAGCATACTCCCCTATCTTCCCCATAATCCCCCCTTTGTAATCCTGGGTTACCTTTCCTATGGTATGAAGGGGAGAGATGAATTTATAGGAGTTGAGTTGAGAGGGTAGAACAGAATGGACATATCCTCCACACAAAGGGTATTCCACTTTACCTATCTCAAACAGGGGATGACCAAAGGCAAGGACTTTATCCTTATCTAAATAAGTAAGGGTCCCCATAGCAGCAATAGAGAGGTCACCTTTTACCAATTCCACTCCTATGGCTGCTCCTGGCTTAGGGACAAATGCTGTATCAAAGGCTGGCATACCTCCTTGAATAGGAGCCCCTCCTAATTTCTTCCATAGATTATCCAGGTTGAAGAGTCTGGCATCTGCCCCACATATCACAAGGGGTATCTTTATAGGGGTGAGATTTGGAGTAGAAGAGGTCTTGAGAGAGGTTCTCTCTTCTTTTTGAGTAATCTTAAGCATATCAGAGATAGGGGTGATTCCTGCTATGGGTTCCTTGGAGAAGACACCCATCCTATAGGCAAGGGCACCTATAAGCTTATTATCTATATAAACAGGGCTCCCACTCATCCCATCTATGAGCCCTGTCTTCTCCAATGGATTTCCTGAGAGTTTTGCTAAGATTATATCAGATTTTGGAAAGACATTTTTCAATACCCCAATAATCTTTACTTTAAAGGTATCTATTCTTGTTCCCTCAAATACGGTCTCCCCTATCCCTTCCATTCCAGGTTTGATCTCCCCAACAGAGAGGAATCCTGAAGCAAAGAGGATAAGAGGGAAGAGAAGTCCAATCATAGAGAAATTATAACCCTATATCTCATTTCAGTCAAGAGCTTTAATCCAGCCCTTAAACTTACCCACATCTATTGGGATTTTAGAAATTAATCTTTTAATAGTCATTGCGAGGAGCGTAGCGTGGATGGAGCGTATGCGACATTCACAATCTCAAATATAAGATTGCCACGCCCCTGTGAAATAGAGTATAGCAGTTGGTCTCACATTATTTGGGGGAGAATATGCCTTTTGTTCCATTCTCCCATAAACGTTATCTTTTATTTCACAGGGCTCGCAATGACAGAACCGAAGTCGGTCAAACATAAACCATAAATTATGGGTAAATTTCAGCTTTAATCCACGACATCTGGAAGGGCAGAATCTAAATGAGTCTCTAAATCGAGAGGTTGAGAAGTTGACAGAAAGGAGGTTTTTGATATTATTCAGAAATGGAGAAATTTCCACAGTTGAAGGTAAAGGAGTTTATGCATAAAGAGTTTACCTCTATCCCCCTTGGTATGACCTTGCGCAGGGTGATAGAAATCCTGTCTAAGAGTGAAATGCCTGGTCTACCTGTGGTAGATAATAAAAGAAACCTACAAGGAATAATAACAAAGAGAAAGATAATAAACCTCCTCCTCCCTCGACACCTTATTAGACCTTCCTCATGGATAGGGAGCTTAGAAGATATGTTCCCCTCTGGAGCCCTTTATGGAAATAGGGGAAGACTCCTCTTGGCAGAGGATGTGATGGACACAAGAGTGAGAACTGTGAAAGAGGATACCCCTCTTTTTGAAGCAGCAGTTAGTATGGAGAAGGAGAATATTGAATTTCTACCTGTAATGAGAGGAGAGAAGATTGTGGGAATTATCACCCAGGGGGATATTATGAGAGCCCTTTTTAAAATAGGTTAGATGGATATCCTCCTGATATTAGGAATAGCAATCTCCGGAGGGTTCTTAGGAGCAAAATTATTCAGAGCCATAAAGATACCTCAGGTTGTGGGATATATAATCATAGGTGTGATCCTTGGAGTATCAGGCGCTAAGGTCTTCACCCTTGACTTAATAGACAAACTCTCTCCCATTAATAATTTTGCCCTTGCCCTCATAGGTTTTATGATAGGGAAGGAACTTCACCTCTCTACTTTTAAGAAATTGGGGAAGAGTATTCTGACCATTCTTATCTTTGAAGCCCTGGGTGCATTTCTCCTTGTGACCCTCTTTGTTACCCTTCTTACCCACCGTTTATATGAAGGACTCATCTTTGGGGCACTCTCCTCAGCCACTGCCCCAGCTGCCACAGTGGATGTATTATGGGAGTATAAGGCAAAGGGACCTCTCACCACTACTCTCTTAGCCATAGTGGGTCTTGATGATGCCCTTGCTCTTATAATATACGGCTTTGCCAGCTCCTTTGCCTTTGCTCTTCTCACCCATCAATCTCCATCCTTTGCAAATATGTTATGGTCTCCTCTCTTAAAAATTCTCCTATCCCTTTTGATCGGAGGTTCTGCAGGCTCTATTCTTGGTCTTATCTCCAAGAGGTTAAGAGAGAAGAGTCAACTCCTTCCTATCTCATTGGGAGTTATTCTACTCGTTGCAGGATTCTCTCATCAACACCGCCTCTCCCTTATTCTCTCTTCAATGGCTGTAGGGGTCTTTCTTATAAACCTTGCCCCCCATGCGAGCAAGAATATCTTTGGAGCAATTGAAAGTTTTGCCCCTCCTGTGTATATCCTCTTCTTTGTTCTTGTAGGCTCAAGACTTCAGATTGGACTCCTCCCTAAAATGGGAATGCTTGGGCTTCTCTATCTTATCGGTAGGAGCACCGGAAAGATAGTTGGAGCTACCTTAGGAGCTAAGATTTCCCATGCCTATAAGAGTGTGCAGAAATACTTAGGGATAACCCTATTCTCCCAAGCAGGTGTAGCAATAGGTCTTGCTATTGCTGTATACCAGGAGTTTTCCCATCTTATTGGTGGGAGAACCCTTGGAGTTACAGTAATAAATGTAATTACTGCCACAACCTTTGTGGTCCAGATTATTGGACCACCTCTGGTAAAGATTGCTATTGTAAAGGCAAAAGAGGCGAAGGCAGGAGTCTAAAGAAGAAGGAGGCACCTATTATCCCTGCACCCTCCCCCAATTTTGCCAGGACTATATCAACCCTTCTCTCTTTAAGTTTCATAATTCTCCCAGATACAGTTCTTTTAATAGGTTCTAAGAGGACTCTTCCTGCCTTTGCCACCCCTCCTCCTATTATCACTATCTCAGGGTCAAACATATGGATAGCATTTACTATCCCAATACCTACATAATATCCCACTCTCTCCATTACCTCCTTTGCCACCTTATCTCCCTTTTTTGCTGCTATAGCTATAACCTTGGGGCTGATCTCTTCTTTATCTTTAAGTATACTTTCCCTTTTCCTTATCATCCTTTTTGCCATATCCACAATATATTTAGACCCTGCGAACCTCTCAAGGCATCCGTAATTCCCACAATTGCATCTTGGACCATCAAATTTTATTACTGTATGTCCAAACTCTGCCGCTGCATAGTTTGCCCCCACCAGGAGCCTCCCATTTGAGATTATCCCTCCTCCTATACCTGTCCCAAGGGTGAGACAGAAGATATCCCTCCTCCCTTTTCCAGCTCCAAATAGAAACTCACCAATTGTCCAGGCATTTACATCATTCGTAATTGCTGTCTTAAGACCTGTCTCCTTCTCCATTAAATCCCTTAAAGGGACTTCCTTCCATTGAGGAAGGTTCGGAGGAATCCTTACCACACCTTCAGAAGAATTTACAATCCCTGCTACCCCAACCCCTATACCCTTCACAGAATGGTAATTTAATAAGAATCTCTTTATCATAACCCCTATCCTCTCTACCACCCTCTCTGGTTTAAGCTCTGGTAACATCTTTATTCTTCCCCTCTTCAGGATTTTCCCCTTATCATCTATTACTCCAGCCCTTATATTTGTAGAACCTATATCCACACCTATTACTAAATCACTCATTCTGGGTAAGCTGGTAAAGAGTCCTTATGACCCTTTCATAGGCTTTTGAGAGGTTAACTCCCCTCCTCTCCATCACCCTCCTGGCTGTATCTATAGCCTTTTCCAAATCATACCTCTCTCTTCCCCAACTAAAGGAAGGGATATTCTTGGATAGAGTCTCTTCTCCAAAGATATTGGCAAACACTCCTATAACTGCTCCTGTTGGTATAAGGGTTCCGATTGCTGTCTTTGAGTGGTCACCAATAAAACACCCTACCTTTAATAGACCTGTATCTATCCCTTTAACTTTTACAGGGTGGTAGTTATTCTTTAAATCAGAGTTTGTGGTAAGGGCTCCGAGGTTTACCCATTCGCCTATATAGGAGTGTCCTAAAAACCCTTCATGGTGTTTATTTGCATAACCCTGGAATATAGACTCCTCAACCTCACCCCCGACTCTACATACCTCACCAAAGGAGCAGCCCTCTCTTATCTTTGCTGAGTCTATAATAGTGGCTCTACCTATATAACAGGGACCCTCAATAATGGTATGCCCTTTTATAATAGCCTGTTCATCAATATATACAGGTCCCTTTCTTAAATCGATTATCGCACCTGCCTCAATAACTGCTCCCTTACCGATAAAGAGTTGGGACCTATTGCCATATATAACCACTCCTTTATCTATCTTCCCCTTTGTATCAGATGTAAGAAACTCTCTTTTAAGCTCCTCGGAGTTGAGGGTTAGAATATCCCAGGGAAATCTTATAAGCTTTGCCTCTACCTCTCTCTTCTTTAAAATCTCAGGGATAGAGATAGGGAGTCTATCTACTCTTCCCCTAAATCCTATAACCTCTGAATCTGATAAAAAGATCTCCTCCTCTCCCTCATACTCCACCTTTTCTCTGAGGATAGCTCTTGCATTAAAGAATAGAGCCTTCTCATTATTAATCTCATTCACCTCAAATTCTGGATATCTCTCTTTAATCAGAGGGGCTAAATATTCCCTTACCAGGAATGTGACCTCTGCCTCAGGGTATAGGTTTCTGACCTTCTCAAAGAGTCTCCATCTGCCACATCTCAGTTCAAAGACCCCTCTCAAATAGACAAGGGGGAGGAGGTTGTAATACTCTTTATCCTCATATATGT
>CAZWJY010000126.1:354-5798 GCA_964634335.1 uncultured bacterium | reverse complement strand
AAGATTATGGTCTCTTTTAAAGGTGGAGTTCATCCGCCCGAAGAGAAGGGGCTTACAGCATCTAAAGGGATAGAGACTCCCCCTCTGCCCAAGAGGGTCATCATCCCCTTTTCCCAGCATACTGGAGCTCCATCAAAACCTATTGTAAAAAAAGGGGATGAGGTAAAGACAGGAGAGAAGATTGGAGAGATTCAGGGCAAAATCTCTGTCCCTACCCATGCAACCATTTCAGGAAAGGTTCTGGATATTAAAGAGTTCCCCCACCCTGTCCTTGGTTCAAGGTCCTTAGCCTGTATAATAGAGTCTGATGGGAAGGATGAGTGGATATCAAGGGAAGAGAGGGAGGATTATCTCAATCTAAGCCCCTCACAGCTTATAGAGATTGTAAAAGAGGCAGGTATTGTAGGGCTTGGAGGTGCTGCCTTCCCCACCCATATAAAGCTATCCCCTCCTAAGGATAAACCTATAGATACCCTTATAATCAATGGATGTGAATGTGAACCCTATCTCACTGCTGACCATAGATTGATGCTGGAGAATACTGAGGGGATATTAAAAGGGGCAGAAATCCTTAAAAGGATTCTAAATCCCAAGAGGGTAATAATAGCCATAGAGGATAATAAACCCGATGCCATAGAGAAGATGGAGAAGAGCGCGAAGGGTTTTGAGGTGATAAAACTCAAGACAAAGTATCCTGAAGGTGCGGAGAAACAGCTCATCTATGCCCTTACCAGAAGAGAAGTTCCATCTGGTGGACTACCTATGGATGTGGGGTGCCTTGTCCAGAATGTGGGGACTACCTTAGCAGTGTATGAGGCTGTTAGATTCTCCAAACCCTTGATAGAGAGGGTCCTTACTGTCACAGGGGATGGTATAAGAGAGCCAAAGAATCTAAGGGTAAGAATAGGAACACCCATAAAAGACCTGATAGATGTATGTGGAGGTTATAGAGAGCCTCCGGCAAAGGTAATCCTTGGTGGACCAATGATGGGGCTTGCCCAATACTCTGATGAGCTACCTGTAGTAAAAGGGACTTCTGGAATCCTTATCCTTACTCCTAAGACAGCAGAAGTTCCCCAGGAGGGTCCCTGCCTTAGATGTGCAAGGTGTGTGGATGCCTGCCCTATGAATCTTCTACCCTGTGAGATAGCGAAATTTATAGAACATAGAGAGTTCTCAAAGGCAAGGGATTATGGAGTCCTTGACTGTATAGAATGCGGATGCTGTGCCTATGTCTGTCCATCAAAGATAAGGCTTGTCCATCTCTTTAAATTTGGAAAATCAGAGATAAGGAGGCTTGGATGAAACTTTTAGTATCTGCCTCACCCCATATAAGGTCTGGCATCTCTATTCCCAAGGTGATGTGGATGGTGGTAATCTCCCTTATCCCTGCCTTTATAGGTTCTGTCTGGTTCTTTGGGTTGAGGGCAGTTCTATTAACAGTCCTGAGTATAGCCTCTGCTGTTGCTTCTGAGGCTATAACTGAGAAAGCCTTTGGAAGACCTATAACTATTAAAGATGGGAGTGCAGTAATCACAGGCATACTATTAGCCTTTAATCTCCCTCCAGGTGTCCCCTTCTGGGTTCCTATAGTAGGCTCAGCTTTTGCCATAATCATTGTAAAGCAGTTATTTGGTGGGCTTGGCTACAATTTCTTAAACCCTGCTCTTGCTGCCAGGGCATTCCTTATGGTCTCCTGGCCCTCTCTTATGACAGGGAAGTGGCTTGCCCCAAGAACAGGATACCTTGCAGGGTTTGATGCCATAACCCAGGCAACCCCTTTAAATCTATTAAAGAATGGTCCTCCATCAGTAATTCCACATCTAAACTCTGCAGAGGTATTGAAGAACCTATTCTTTGGTAATGTAGGGGGATGTATTGGAGAGACATCAGCCCTATTATTACTCATAGGTGCTGGTGTCCTCTTTGCCTATAAAATCATAGACTATCGGATCCCCTTATCCTATATAGCCACGGTCTTTATCCTCACCTGGGTCCTTCCTACCCCTGCCTCTCCCCTTTTCCATCTCCTGGCAGGTGGTCTAATCCTTGGTGCCTTCTTTATGGCAACAGATTATACCACAACACCAGTCACCCCTAAGGGGAGATGGATATTCGGGATAGGTTGTGGAGTGATAACAGTTATGATAAGACTATGGGGAGGGTATCCTGAAGGTGTATCATATTCAATTTTATTAATGAATGTAGCCACCCCTTTAATAGATAGACTCACAAGACCGAGGAGATTTGGAGGATAAAAGAGAACCTCAACTATCCTTGACCTTTTGAGTTATTTAGATATAATCCCCAAGAAAGGAGGTAAAATGTTTAAGAACTTTATTGATGGTAAATGGAAGGATGCTATCTCTGGTAAGACCTTTGAGGATAGAAACCCTGCAGACTGGGATGAGGTGATTGGGGTATTCCCTCTATCTGATGAGAGAGATGTGGAGGAGGCTGTAGAGTCGGCAAAGAGGGCATATAGACACTGGAGAACCGTCCCCCCTGCAAAAAGGGCAGAGGTTCTTAAAAAGGCAGGGGAGATTATGCTTGAGAGGAAAGAAGAGATTGCAAGGCTTATGACCCAGGAGATGGGAAAGATTTTAAAAGAGACAAGAGGGGATGTGCAGGAGGGTATAGATACAGCCTTCTATGCCTTTGGAGAGTCAAGAAGGCTCTTTGGCAGAACTACACCTTCTGAACTTACAAATAAGGTATGTCTTGTATTCCGCCAGCCCATAGGTGTATGGGGAATAATCACCCCCTGGAACTTTCCCATAGCCATCCCATCCTGGAAGATCTTCCCCGCCCTGTTATGTGGAAATACCTGTGTATTCAAGCCTGCCACAGATACACCCGGGTGCGCTGCAAAGCTTGCAGAGATTCTCCAGGAGGCAGGACTGCCTGATGGATGTTTGAATCTGGTCTATGGCTCAGGCTCTAAGGTTGGCGAGGCAATCCTATCCCACCCAGATATATCAGGCGTATCCTTTACAGGTTCATCTGAGATAGGCAGGAGGATAGGGGAGATTACAGGAAAGACCCTGAAGCGATGCTCCTTAGAACTCGGAGGGAAGAATGCACAGATAGTCCTTGAGGATGCAGATATGGACTTAGCCCTTGAAGGCGTGCTCTGGGGAGCCTTCGGGACTACTGGTCAACGCTGCACTGCTACATCAAGACTTATCCTTCAGGATTCTATATATGACGATTTCTTAGAGAGATTAAGAGAGAGGGCATCTAAGATAAAGATAGGGAATGGTCTTGATGAGTCAGTTGAGATGGGACCACTTATAAATGAACGCCAGAGGGAGACTGTCCATAACTATGTGAAGATTGGGATATCTGAGGGTGCAGAGCTCATACTGGGTGGAGAGTCTCACACAGAGGGGGAGTGTAAAAAGGGATGGTTCTATAAGCCCACAATCTTTAAGGATGTGAGACCTCATATGAGGATAGCAAGGGAGGAGATATTTGGTCCTGTCCTCTCAGTGATGAAGGTAAAAAATCTTGATGAGGCAATAGATGTCTTGAATAGCACAAGATATGGTCTCTCTTCTTCCATCTATACTCAGGATGTAAATAAGGCATTCAAGGCAGTAGAGAGGATAGAGGCAGGGATAACCTATGTGAATGGACCAACCATAGGTGCAGAGTGCCACCTCCCCTTTGGAGGGGTGAAGGATACAGGGAACGGACATCGCGAAGGGGGATGGACAGTCTATGACATATTCTCAGAACTGAAGACCGTCTATATAGACTACTCAGGAAAACTCCAGAAGGCACAGATAGATACCTGGGAGGAAGGATGATTCCAGGAGAGAAGGCAAAAGAGATAATAAAAAGAGATAAGAGATTCATATCTTCCTCTTATACCCGCTCCTATCCTGCTGTGATAGAAAAGGGAAAGGGTTGCTGGGTATGGGATGTGGATGGGAATAAGTTCTTGGACTTCAATGCAGGGATTGCTGTATGCGCCACTGGACATTGCCACCCAGAGGTAGTCAAGGCGATTACAGAGCAGGCAGGAAAGCTCCTGCATATCTCAGGAACAGACTACTACCAGCCCCTGCAGGTTGAACTTGCAGAAAAGCTTGCAGAGATAGTCCCAGGGGGGATGAACAAGAGGGTATTCTTCTCCAACTCAGGTGCAGAGGCAATAGAAGCTGGTTTTAAGCTTGCAAGGTATGCCACAAAGAGACCATATGTGATAGCCTTTCACAATAGCTTCCATGGAAGAACAATGGGTGCCCTCTCTCTCACCTGCAGCAAGGCAGTCCAGAAGGAGGGCTTCGGACCATTGATATCAGGAGTAATCCATGTCCCCTTTGGATACTGCTATAGATGCCCCTTCAACTTAGAATACCCATCCTGTGGGTTTGAATGTGTGAGATACATAGAGGATGAAGTATTTAAGAAGGAGGTCCCTGGGGAGGAGGTAGCAGCCATATTTGCAGAGCCTATCCAAGGTGAAGGGGGATATATCATACCTCCCCCAGGATATTTTAAAGAGATAAGAGAGCTTTGTGACAGATATGGAATCCTCCTTGTTGTAGATGAGGTCCAGTCAGGGATGGGGAGGACAGGGAGGATGTTTGCAATTGAACACTGGGAGGTAAAGGCAGACATATACTGTCTGGCAAAGGGGATAGCCTCAGGTATGCCCCTTGGAGCAACAGTAGCCCCAAGGTCTATAATGAACTGGCCACCTGGTTCCCATGCCTCAACCTTTGGGGGAAACCCTGTATCCTGTGCAGCCTCCCTTGCAACCATAAGACTCTTAGAAAATGGGCTCATTGAGAATGCAGAGAAGGTAGGAAAATTCCTTTTGGAGAGATTGAAGGAAATTCAGGAGAGGTATGATTTCATTGGTGATGTGAGAGGTAAGGGATTGATGATAGGTATAGAGCTGGTAAAGGATAGGAAGACAAAGAAGCCTATGCCGGATAAAAAGGTAGGAGTAATAGTGGAGGCATTCAAGAGGGGGTTAATCCTTCAGGGTTGTGGGGTGACGACTGTAAGATTCTCTCCCCCTTTAATTGTAACTCAAAAAGAGGCAGAACTTGCCCTCAATATCTTTGAGCAAGCGATAAAGAAGGTGTTCAAGGTATGAATGAATCCCCTCTTGGACAGGAAAGCAAAGATGAGAAAAGGGAGTCATTACCTATAATTTAGGGGCAAGGGTTGACAATTAAACTATATCTATTATGATATTTTTAGTATGAGGAGTTTAAGAATAGAAAAATTGTTCTATCTCAAAAAAGGCATACTTTCTGTAAAGTTAGACAGGGGAGAGATATGGAAAAAGTATTAACAGAAGCAGATACTCGAGCAAAGCTTATCGATCCTATTCTCCACCAGCGTGGCTGGACAGAGGAGTTGAGTAAGGGTAGTATCAATGCAAATATAGTTGATCCCTATTTCAGTTTTGCAAAAGAGGGGAT
>CAZWJY010000126.1:0-344 GCA_964634335.1 uncultured bacterium | reverse complement strand
GTAAACCAAGAAGAAGAGAGCAGGGAAGGATAGATTATCTATTGCGGGTTAGGGTTAATATCAATACCCAGCCCGTTGCTGTTGCCTTGATTGAGGCAAAAAGAAGCGATGAGCCGCCTGATAAGGGTCTTGAACAAGCAAAGAAGTATGCAAGTTTAAATCATGTTCCCTTTGTCTATTCCTCTAATGGCTATCTCTTTGTTGAATATGACAGATTTACTGGTAAGACCTCTCAGCCTCGCCCCATAGACGAGTTCCCTACCCCTTCTGAACTCTGCAAACGCTATGAAAAAGGAATAGGAATCTCCTTAGAGAGCGAGAATGCTAAGCCACTGCTTATTCCA
>CAZWJY010000125.1:0-5832 GCA_964634335.1 uncultured bacterium | reverse complement strand
ATATAATAAATAATAATAGCAATAAAGAAGAGGGTGTCAAGATTTATGTAGTGGCAACTTCAAAGTGTATCATAGATTTCAAGAGGGCAGGACTCTTATCTGATATCTCCCATCTGCTCCATATATACCCAAAGCTAACACCTTAATAAAATCAAGTCCTATACTTTAAATCTTGAAGACCTCCTCACTGGAGGAGTTCTCTTAGGGGCAGGAACTTCCGAAGTCTCACAGGGTGGCGGAGTTTCTGTAGAGCCTTTGCCTCTATCTGACGCACCCTCTCCCTTGTTATACCATACATCTGGCCTATCTCCTCTAAGGTCATAGGGGTCTCTCCATTTAAACCGAACCTCATAGATATTACCTTCTTCTCCCTTTTAGAAAGGACAGAGATTGCCTCCTTCAGTTTCTCACTGAGGAGGGTGGAGGCAGCCTTTTTTGTAGGGGATGCAGACTGTTCATCAGCGATAAAGTCTCCAATGAAACTGGACTCATCATCATCTATGGGTTTATCTAAGGAGACACCTATCTGAGATATCTTGGATAAGGACTCTATCTTCTCCTTAGATGTCCCGCACCTCTTTGCCAGCTCTCCTGTTGTGGGATACCTCCCATACTCCTGAAGGAATTTCCTCTGAATCCTTGCTATCTTTGCCAAGGTATCTGTAATATGGGCAGGGACCCTTACAGTCCTTGAATGGTCAGATATAGCCCTTGTTATAGCCTGCTTAATCCACCAGGTGGCATAGGTAGAGAATTTAAAGCCCTTATGATAATTAAACTTCTCCACAGCCCTTATAAGTCCACAATTCCCCTCCTCTACAAGGTCAGCGAACTCCAGTCCCCTATTTATATACCTCTTGGCAATAGAGATTACCAGTCTCACATTCCCCTCAATCATTCTATCCCTTGCCCAGAGGATTTTACCCTCAAGGGTCTCTATCCTTTTAAGCTGTGTTTCAACTTCATCTACCTTAAGACCCAGGGATGCCTCAAGGTTCCTCAATCTCCGATACAGTCTCCTTCTCTCCTTTTTATCCTTTGTCTCCTCTATCTCTCTATGGGTCTTTATAATCTCCTTGGCTCTATTCCTGAAGAGTTTTATAAACTTATCTATTATGTGGTGCTGTAAGGAGAGGGAAGCTATCTTCTTACATATCCTCTTCCTTATCTCCTTGACTCTCTTCTCATCCCTATTCTCCAAGGATTTCTTCAATTTCTCAGATTCTCTCTTTATAGCCCGCACCCTTCTGATAAATCTCTGGTGGTCTCTCCAGTATGCCTTTTTATCCTCTAAGGCATCGAAGTCTAAACGAGCCACCTGGTCTAAGTGGCAGGTTCCTTTTTCTAAACATTCACATTCTGCTACAAGCATATCCACCATCTCTGGAGAAGTAAAGAGTCCGTCAGTAATTAAATTATAACCCGTCTCCATCTCCTTTGAATAGAAGACCTCATCCTCTCTTGTTAAGAGGGGAAGCTTCCCTAAATCTCTGAAGTAGGATTTAGTAAGCTCCTCTACCTTCTGAATAGGTTTCAGACTCTTCTTCTTTACCACAAAAGCAGGCTTCTCCATCTCTATCCCATGCCAGCTTAGATAGGAGAGCACCTTCTCAATCTCTTCTGCTGTAAACTCTCTATCAGTGGGCAAGAGGTCACTCAACTCTTCATAAGTGATATATCTCTTCTTTTTAACCTTATTATAGATATCCTCAAGCCAGTTCTCTTTCATTATCCCTCCTTCTTGACTGTTTCCTTCTTAAGCTGGGTAAGTTCTTTAATCAATCTATTCTTCTCCTTTTCATCCTTTGTCTCTCTTATCTTCTTACCCAGCCATGATTCCCTTAGGGTTTTTATCTTCTTTAGAAAAGCATCCTTGGGTATATCTATCCTCTCAAAAGTCAATTCTGCCAGGAGTTTCCGGGTCTTAATAGACTCGGTTCTCATAATAAGGTCTGCAGGGTCCTGGGGGTTATTAAAGATAAGCCCTGCTATCTCCCTTAAAGCCTCATCCTCAAAGATCTCTAAGGGCAGGATCTCCTTAGCCATAGCTGCCTTCTCTCTATCCTGAAGCATAACAGATATCAATCTCCTCTTCAAATCACTTCTCCTCTTTGTCTTCTCTTTAATTTTAGGGTGTCTCTCTTCAAACCGCAAGACCTTTTTTTCTACCCCGCTCTTCTCTGATAATTTACCCAGATAGAGTTCTGCCCTCACCTCATCAGGGATTTTAGAGATCATCCTTGCAATCTCCTTTGTAAGTTCTGCCTTCTCTGATACCTGCCTCGGAGTCTTTATATCAAAGAGGAAGTCTATAAAATCCTTCCCCTCATCCACTCTTTTCAGGAACTCATCGGTTGAGAATTCTCTAATATAAGAGTCAGGGTCAAACCCCTCAGGTAGCCTTACTATCTTTACTTCAAGTCCTGCCTGAAGGAGGAGTTCTATCGCCCTCTCTGCTGCCTTCAACCCAGATGGGTCAGGGTCAAAGATGAGGATAGTATTGGGGTTATACCTTTTTAGAAGGGATGCCTGGTCAGGAGTGAGAGAAGTGCCAAGAGGTGCAACCACATTCCTTATCCCTTTATCATATAAAGATAAGAGGTCAAAGTTACCCTCAACGATTATAGACCCTTTCCTCCTTATCTCCTCTCTGGTGAGGAAGAGCCCATAGAGATTCTCCCCTTTCTTAAATATCTCTGTCTCTGGAGAGTTGAGATACTTTGGTTCCTTCTCTTCTATCACTCTTGCCCCAAACCCTATCACTCTTCCTGATAAGGAGAATACAGGGAAGGTAATCCTATCTCTAAACCAATCGAATAATCCCTCCTCACCCTTAGAGGCAAGACCTGCCTTAACAAGCAGGTTCTCATCTATCCCCTTTTCCCTTGCATATCTCAGGAGAGCGCTCCCGGGTGGTGCATAACCGAGCCTGAATTTTCTGATAGTAGATTCTTTAAGTCCCCTTGTATTGAGATACCCCCTTGGTCTATCCAGTTTTAAATTATTCTCAAAGAATCTACAGGCAAGCTCACACACCCTGTATAGGGGTTCATCCTTACCTACTATCCTCTCCTTCTCTATCTCTATACCTAACCTCTTCGCCAGTCTCTTCACAGCCTCTGGGAAGGAGATTTTCTCATACTCCATAAGGAAGGTGATAGCATTCCCACTTGCTCCACATCCAAAGCAGTGATATAACTGTCGGTCAGGGCTTACATAGAAAGAGGGGGAGCGTTCAGAGTGGAAAGGGCATAAAGCCCTGTAATACTTCCCTACCTTTTTTAATGGTAGATAGCTCCCTATAACCTCTATAATATCTACAGATTCCCTTACCTTATCTATTATCTCCCTCTTTATCATTCAAGCTCCACTACTGTAACCCCTTCTCCACCCTCTGCAGGTGGTGCAAATCCGAATCTCTTAATCTTTGGGGTCTTTTTAAGAATAGAATGAACCATTGTGCGTATAATCCCCTCGCCTTTCCCATGGACTACCCAGAGCTTCTTCACCCCTAAGAGGGATGCCTTATCAAGAAAGGAGAGGAGTCTCTCCTCTGCCTCATCCCTCCTCAGCTTCCTTAAGGAGAGGAGAGGGCTGAATTCCAACGATTGAGGAAGTGGCTGAGGATAGGGAGAGGGATTAGATTTTTTTACCCTCATAAGGTCAGAGCCAGGCAGGAGGACCTTTATACTGCCAAACTGGACAAGGAAACCTCTTGTCCTTTTCTCCTTTATCATACCTTCCCCTCTAAAGGTCTGGGAGTATACCCAATCACCAGGGAGGAAGTCATTCTCAGATTCTGGCTCCTCTGGCAACTCTACCTTCCTCAGGTTCTCTTCTACAAATCTCTTTGCCTTTGATATGGATGGATGTTCTGCCTGTTTCTCCTTTATCTCTCTCACGAGATTCTCTATATCCTTCCGTGCCTGGAGAAAGAACCTCTTCTGAGCCATAATAAGCTCCCTCTTCTTCTCCTTTTCCCATCTCTTAAAGTTGGCAAGCTTCTCTTTATACTTAGTAAGGAGTTCATCCACATCTTTCTCTTTTCTCTCCAATCTCTCTCTCAACTCCTTAGTTCTCCTCTCTTCTTCTGTAAGTTGAGAGAGGATTTGAGAGAGGTGGAGTTTCTCCTTCTGTATATAACCCTTTGCCCTTTCCAAAATCCTCTTTTGAAAGCCCAGATTCTCAGCTACCTTTAAGGCGTTTGACTCCCCTATCCTATCCGGGATAAGCCTGAAGGTAGGTTTATCTATATATTCCATTGCCCCATTTCGCATCCCCTCCTGGGAATGGACAAAGAATTTGAGTTCCTCCAAGTGGGATGCAGCGAAGGTCTTCACACCTTTTTCTCTCAATTCATTCAAGACAGCCATTCCCAAGGCAGAGCCTTCAGAAGGGGAGGTAGAGCCTCCAAGCTCATCTAAGAGAACAAGACTGTGAGAGGAGGCTTTAGAGAGAATCTCCCTTATCCTTAAGAGGGAAGCGGTGAAGCTGGAGAGCCCCTTTTCTAAGGATGAACCCTCACCTATATCTGTATAAACCTCCTCATAAAAGGGGAAGGTGGTATTATGCTCACAGGGGAGGAACACTCCATATCTTAAAAGGAGTGAAAATAAGCCGATAGTTTTTAAAACTACAGTCTTGCCACCTCCATTAGGACCCGATATAAGGAAGATTTTATCCCTCTCCGTAAGGGAGAGGTCTAAGGGGACTACTTCCTCTTTAGTAAGCATAAGGAGTGGGTGATATCCTCTTCTTATCTCCATAAACCCATTGGTAGAAATCTTAGGTCTTGTGCATTTAAACTCTTTAGCAAACTTCAACTTTGCTGAAAGGAGGTCAAGTTCAGAGACAGCCTCAAGAGACTCTCTGATCTCCTTCTCTTCTCCTTTTACCATACCAGAGAGCTGTTTAAGGATTCTCTCTTTCTCTTCTTCCTCCCTTTCCTTCAATTGAAACAGTTGATTCTGTTTTAGGGTGGAGAAATCTGGCTCTAAGAAGATGGTCTTGGTTGAACTCTCTATTATAATCCCTGAAAGGCTACCCCGCCTCTCACTCTTCAATGGAACCACATACCTCCCTTTCTTAATAAAGGTGGTGGATTGGGAGAAGATTTCAGGATTCTTAGAGAGGAGAGTCTCCAGCTCTGAGAGAACCTCCTCCCTCTTTTTCTTAATCTCCCTGCGTAAGTTAAAAAGCTCCTCCGAGGCTTCATCCTTCAGGTCATCAGGGGGCTCTATCTTCGTTTCTATCTCTTTTTCAATAGAAAGGAAAGGTCTTATCTTAGAGAAGTTATGGAAAAGGAGAGGGATTAGCTTCTTATACTCATCAAGGATTGAGGATATCCTCCTCATAGCCTTAAGGGTCTTATAGATGGAGAGGAGCTGGGGAATGGAGAAGATATCTGAGTCAAGGAGTGGTCTAATATCCTCTATCTCTGATAAAGGGAGAGAGTCTATAACCATTTTAAGCTCTTCCTGTTTATCATACTCCCTCTCTATCTCTTGAGGGGTTGAAAGGGGGACCATCCCCAGGACTTTCTCTCTACCAAGGGGTGTGGATGTAAAGTCTACCAAAAGGTTAAGAACCTTATCAAAGTCCAGAGCCTTATAAGTCTCTTCTAACTTGTCCATCTTTTTCTATACATTCTTCTCTTTGCCTCTATCAGTTTCCTCTTTCTCTTTTCAGAAGGTTTCTCATACCGTTCATGCTTCTTATAATCCTTAAGAATTCCTGCCTGTTCACACACCTTTCTGAACCTACGGATAAAACTCTCATAAGGCTCACCAGGTCTAACAGTAATCCCTATCACTCTCTATCACCTCCTTTCTA
>CAZWJY010000124.1:0-5884 GCA_964634335.1 uncultured bacterium | reverse complement strand
ATCTACTACCACATCCCCTGTAATTAGAACTGTGTCCCTCCAGGTGGTATCCTTGCTGATATGTCCATAGAAGCCATAGGAGAGGCTGAAGACCGCTAAAAATAGAAACCCTTTCATTTTAGAAATTTTATCTCTCTCCTTAGGTTTGTCAAGCCCTAAGATACTGAAGGTTACCCATAATTTATGGGTTTATGTTCACCCCTATCATTACAAGCCTCTGAGGCAAGCACAGTAATGACTATTGTCTAAAAGATTTATTGACTTTTAAAAGATTTTGGGGATAATTTAGAAAAGGGGGTAATATGAAGAGATATGGGATACTTTTCTCCGCCTTATTTATGATGAAAGCCCAGGGATTCCTCCCTTCTATCACTGACACTATTATTCCTAAGCACTGGCTCTATACAGGACCATTCTCCATAGGTGCAAGGGAAGGGATAGTGGGAGTTATAGATTCCATAGAGGGTTTTATTCCTAAGGAAGGAGATTCCCTGCCCAGTATCTTAGCCCAGGGAGGAGAGGTATACTGGAGAATTACAGAGGCAGATTCAGAAGGGAATGTGAAATTGGAGTATGAGGATGTCTGGTGGGATACTCTCCAGGATATATATGGAATCGCAGGGGTTATAAATGCAGGATATGCCTATACGAGCTTTGAGAATAGAGGCAAGAGGAGGGCACTGGCAATAGCAAAGAGGTTGGGTAGCTTTAGGTTGAATGATAGGGTCTATCCAGGAAACCCTTATGCAGACCCCTATATGTTCACACCTGTTGTTATCGAGGATGGAGAGAATAGAATATTCATAGCGAAGAGTGGAGCTGGAGATGGAGCTTTTAAGTTTAAACTCATCCCTGTGCCTGCCCCTGTAATGGTCCTTCATGACCCCACACTCCCAGATGTGATAGAAGAGCACCGTTTAAAATCTCCTATAGGGATAACTCTTTTAAATACTACAACTGAGAAACTGGATGGGGTGAAGTTAAAAATTGGCGGGGACGATTACTTTAAAGAAAGAGAAAAAGTTGTAAGTAATCTCCATCCCTTGTGTGTAAAGAAGGTGGCTTTAGAGGTTGAGACAAGAAACCTGATAAGGGGTAAGAAGGAGATATGGCTTCCTGTTGAGGTATCATACAAAGGGGAGGTCTACAGAGACAGCTTCAAGATTAGAGTCAGAAAGAGAGGGGAATCTTTTATGACTACCTTCATTTCAAAGATAGACAACTCTGTCCAATATTTTGCAGTCCTTCCGCCAAGGGATTTTGACCTTAATAAAAAGTATGGGCTTATTCTGACCTGTCATGGAGCAGGGGTAGAGGCAAGGGGACAGGTGAATGCCTATACACCAAAGGATTGGGCTTTTATCGTTGCTCCCACAAACAGGAGGCGATATGGCTTCGACTGGCAGGACTGGGGCAGACTCGATTTCTTAGAGGTTCTAAGAGAGATGGAGAAGAGATACAGGATAGATGAGAACAGGATATATCTCACTGGACATTCAATGGGAGGACACGGGGCATGGCATATAGGTATAACCCACCCTGATATATTTGCAGCCTTAGCTCCATCAGCAGGATGGACATCCTTTCAACTCTATGTGCCCTGGTTCTTACAGAAGAGCGAAATCTTCTCCCACCCTCTCCAGATTGCTTATAGGGATATGGTATTGAGAGAAGATATGCCTCTGGTATTTCTGGAGAACCTTTTAAACCTCCCTGTCTTTGTGCTTCAGGGGGGTGCGGATGATAATGTCCCACCTATCCAAGCAAGGATGTTTGTAAGGTTCTTAAAGGATTTGAAATATAAGGTTGAATATATGGAGGTGCCTGGTAAAGGACACTGGTGGGATGAGGAAGAGATAGAAGGGACTGCGTGTGTAAATCATCCAAGACTTATGGAATTCTTTAAAAATCATAGGAGAGACCCTTACCCTAAGCATATAGTCTTTAAAACAATAGACCTTGCGCAGAACAATAGGTGCTACTGGATAAGGATAGACGAGCAGGAGAAGCTTTATCAAGATTCAAGGGTTGAAGCAGAAGTGAAAGGAGATACTATTTGTATCGCTACTCAGAATATAAAAGGCTTGAGCCTTGAGCTATCCAGAGACCTCTTGCCCTATGATAGAATAGTATTTATTATTGATGGGAGAGGGCTTGAGGTCCCTTTCAAAGAGGAGCTCTCCTTTAAAAAAGAGAAGGGGAGATGGAGGTTTGGAAAGATAAGACATAGGGGGTTATACAAATCTCCATCCCTTTATGGTCCTATAAAGAGGGCATACTTCTCTCCTTTTGTCCTTGTCTATGGAACCTTAGGGGATTCATCAGCTAATGATAGAACCTATAGGAGGGCAATCCTCCAGGCATGGGGATGGTGGAGAAGAGCAAATGGATATGTGGAGGTTCTCGCAGATACAGAGCTCACAGATTCTATAATTGAGAATTATAACCTCATCCTCTTTGGTGGACCTGAGATAAATCTGATTACGAGAAGGGTTAACTCCTTTCTCCCCATCCATATTAAGGATAATCATATATATATGGGTAAGAAAAGACTTGAGAATCCTGACCTTGCCTTGGAGGAAGTCTACCCAAACCCTCTAAATCCTAAAAAACTCATTCTCCTTTACTGTGGTGCATCGGAGAAAGGAGAGAGAATCGCAGGTTTCTTCTCTACTCTGTATTCAGGTGCAGGGGTTCCAGACTTTGTCATATATGACTCTTCTGTATATAAGTATGGGTGGGGAGGTGTTGTAGCTACAGGTTTCTTTAATCAAGATTGGAGGCTGGACAAGAACTTATTGTATCAAAAATGAGAAGTTCTGCTATTTTAGTTCTCATCTTTGGAATACTTGAAGCAGTGCCCTGGCCCATAGCTCCACAAGATAGAGGGCATCCTATCGGAAATAACTATGGAGAATATCAATACTACAATCGTTCAAAGTCTCCCCACAGAAAACCCTATCTCCATTCAGGAATAGATATAGTAGATACTGCAGGTGCACCTGTTCTTTCTGTTTCTAAGGGGTATGTGAAGGCGTGGCTGACGACGGATTCTCTCCATCCATACTTCTATTGGAGGGTAGCTGTGGCTGATAGTCCTGGCCCGGGTCTTTCTGATGGTTGGCTCTATGCCCATATCGACCCAGATATGCCCCATGTGGATGTGGGAGATACAGTGGAGAGAGGAGATACTATTGGATATCTTGTGCCTTTCCCATACGGCCCTCCTCCTCTTCCTCGTTTCGATCATCTCCACTTCTCAAGGATAAGATGTGAAGGTGAGGTATGGGATAAACCTGACTGGGATTTTATAGAGAATCCGCTTTTACTTATAGAACCTAATACAGATACTTCTCCTCCCCAGTTTGAAATTGCTGGAGCGAATTGTAATTTATTTATGTTTTGTAAAAATGAGACAAACGAATACTTAAGCCCAGACTCCCTTTATGGACCTGTAGATATTATCGTCAAAGCCTATGATAAGTATGGGCTGCCTTTGAGAGATAGGGTGTGGGAGAGAATAGGGGTCTATAAAATCTCTTACTATATCCATGGGAAAAGGTCTATCCCTGAAAAGCTCTCTTTCATATTTAAGGGAGAACTTCCTTCACCAGAACCTGTGGATGTAATTTATAAGAGTGATTCTGTATGCCAGACCTCAGGCGATTGGTGGGAGAGGGATTACTACTACATAATAACCAATTCTGATGGAGACTCTGTAGTTGAACTATCTGATAAACAATGCGCATGGCATACTGAAAGCTTACCAGATGGACACTACTGGGTGGTAGTAAAATTGGAAGATGAGAAGGGAAATATTGCAAAGGATTCTATGCTTGTTACTTTAAGGAATGGTATAGGTATTACAGAAGAGATTAGTAAATCCGTGAAGATAGATATTTTCCCAAATCCTATAATCGGAAATGGTTCCATCTCTGTGGAGGAAGATTTTCCTGCCATCCCTCAGCTTGAGATTTTTGACTCAAATGGAAGAAAGATAAGAAGTATAAAAGGAAAAAGAGAGGACAAAAGAATAGTTTATCCCTTCGATGGAGAAGACAAAAAAGGTAAAAGGCTAACTACAGGTGTCTACTTCTTAATCTTAAGAAATAATGGGAGGTTCTACACAGAAAAGATAATTCTTCTTACTCAATCTTTGAGCCTGTAGAGGCAATTCGTGGTTCTCTCCCCTTTTCCGTGGAAATTCATATTTCTCCATATTTTAGTACTGTTCAGGTTAATGCCCCTGACCAAAAACCCCCCTTGATTTTATCTATAAATCTGTCTAAAATTGAGTATGATTATTGAGAAAGTAAAGAGGACTATTGATTACTACTCTATGCTTAGAAAAGGAGAGAAGGTTCTTATAGCTTGCTCTGGTGGTCCTGACTCTATAGCCCTCCTCCATATCCTCTATAGATTGTCTACACATTATGATATCTCCCTTGTAGGCTTCCATTTAAATCATAGACTCAGGGGAGAAGAGGCAGATAGAGACCAGAGGTTTGTGGAGAGGGTATTTAGAAGACTCAACCTCCCTTTAATCATAAGGAGCTATAATGTCTATGAGTATTCAAAAGAGAGAAGACTATCTATAGAACAGGGGGCGAGGGAGATAAGGTATAAACTCTTAGAAGAAGTGAGAGAAGAGAGAGGAGCAGATAAGATAGCCTTAGGACATACCTCCAATGATAACTTAGAGACTGTAATCCTCCACCTTGTGAGAGGAGCAGGGATGCAGGGACTCTCCGGTATACCTCCTAAGAGGGATAAGATAATCCGTCCATTGATAGAAGTGAAAAGGGAGGAGGTCTTAAAATTCTTGAGAGCTGAATCTATAAGATATAGAATGGATAGAACAAATAAGGATACAAAAATTCCAAGGAATCTTATCAGGATGAGAGTAATCCCTTTATTATTAAAATTGAATCCTAAACTGATAGATACCGTGGCAAGGAGTGCAAGGGTTTTAAGGGAGGAGGATGAATTTATTAGAGAATTTGTGGATAGAGCCTTAAAGGAATCGGTGATTGAAAAGGATGAGAGGGGACTATGGGTTGACATTCAGTCTTTATCTTATTATAATTTAATAATAAGAAGGAGGATTATAAGAGATTTGATTCCAGAACTTGACCTGGGATTGGTAGAGAGGGTATTGGAATTAATGGAAGGAGAAAGTGGTAAATTCCTGGAACTTCCCAAGGGATTGGTAGCAATTAAAGAGTATGACAGGCTCTACTTAGGTAAATGGGAGAAACCTCCTGAGGGAATCCTGGAGGTTAAGATAGGAGGAGTTACCCCTATAAAGGGGTGGGGGGCGATAAAGACGGAGATAAGAGAGGATATAGATATAAAGGAGAGGAGAAAGGGGGTAGAAATCTTTGACTTTGACAGAATTGAGCCTCCTCTGTTTTTGAGGAGAAGAAAACCAGGGGATAGGTTTCAACCCTTTGGTCTACCCTCCTCTAAGAAATTGAAAGAGATAATGATTAATGATAAAATACCCAGGAGATTGAGGGACTATCCCATCCTATTATGTGATAGGAAGGGGATTCTTCTCATCCTTGGTGGGAGACGTTCCAATCTTGCCAAGGTAGATTCAAAGACCAAAAGATTTCTTATGGTGGAGATAGAGCGTGAACGATAGAAGGAAGAGAGAACCACCCAAGGGAGGTGCCCTTAAGCCCCTGCTTGTATGGGTGAGTATATTCTTCTTAGCTTGGGCAGCCTGGATGTTCTTTGTCTCAAGAAAGGGAGGGGTTGTCTCTATCTCCTATTCCCAGTTTAGGGAGGAGTTACGAACAGGGAATATAAAGTCTGTTACGATTAAAGGTAAGGAATTGAAAGGAGAATTTGTTGGTCTATTAGCCAGCTTGTTTTTAAC
>CAZWJY010000123.1:934-5886 GCA_964634335.1 uncultured bacterium | reverse complement strand
TATACATACTGGAGGAATCTTCAGCATCTTCTCTTACAGGTCTTATCTATTTTAGATTCATAAAAATAGATGTGTCAGAGTGCAGACCTGCCCCGGGTGATGAATGTAGTTGACTTTATGCAGAAACTTGATAAGCTTAAAGGATGAAGAGATTACTCTTTTTAATCCCTCTGCTCCTCTTTTGTGCAAAGAGGGTGAACCTTAGGGAGGCTTATACCCATTTCTCCCAGGCAGCCCTTTACGAATCTGAGGGGAAGATAGACTCTGCAATAGTTGAGTATAAAGAGGCTTTGAGATACGACCCCGGCTCCTCAGGGATTTTGGAGAATCTTGCAAAACTCCTCTATAAGAGAGGGGATTATAGAGAAGCTCTCAGGTATGCTAAGAGATGGGCAAGGAAGTATCCTGATCAGCCCAATGCCTTCGCATTACTGGGCAATACCTATCTTGCCCTTGGCAGGACAGAGGATGCTATGAAAGCCTTTAAAAGGAGGATAGCCCTTAAACAGGATGAGAAGTTCCTCTCCTCCCTTGCAGAGATATATGAGACCTTAGGAAAGAGAGAGGATGCCCTAAGGATATACTATAAACTCTTGGAGAAGAATCCAAACTCTAAGACCTACCTCTTTCGCACAGGTAATACCCTTATCAATCTAAAGAAGTTTAGGGAGGCAGTAGAGTATCTTCAAAGAGCCGTAGAGACTGATTCCAGCTTCTCCTCTGCCTATCTTGAACTGGGATTTGCCTTAGAGGCGATGGGGAAATTGGAGGAGGCTTCTCAGGCTTATGAGAGATTCTGTTCTTTAGAAGAGGATAACTTCTTAGCCAAGAAACATCTCCTGTCTATCTATCCAAGGATAGGGAGGGTGGATGATGCTCTGGAATTGGGAAACGAGTTAATCACTCTACAACCAAATGATTTTGAACTCCATCGGTTCTTCGGTTATGCATTATATACAAAAGGTGAAAGGGGAGATGCCCTGCTCCATTTTATCAGGGCTGTAAGCATCAATCCTCAAGATATCTACTCCCTATGGTATATCGGAAAGATTCTATTTCAAGAAAAGGACTATAAGGGAGCAGAATGGTATATAAAGAGAGTGATTAAGATAGAACCAAGATTTGCTCCAGCCTGGTCATATCTCGGACTCTTATATCTGGATAGTCACCTCCTTAAAAAGGCTGAGAGGTGTTTCAAAAAGGCTTTGCACTATAAGGGTGCACCCAGTGATAATAACTACTTCCTTGGACTTGTCTATGACAGGAAGGGGTATTATAAGAGAGCCATAAAGTATTATAAAAAGTCGTTATCATTCGATAGCACAAGGGTAGGGGCTTGGTATAATCTGGGACTGGATTATGATAGATTGAAAAAGAGGGAAGAGGTTGTGAGATGTTTTAAAAAGGTTATAGAGCTCGATTCCACAAATGCCTCTGCCTATAACTACCTGGGTTACCTATATGCTGAAGAGGGTGAGAATCTTAAAGAGGCAGAAAAGTTAATTAAGAAAGCATTGGAGATAGAGCCTGATAATGGCTATTACTTAGATTCCCTTGGATGGGTCTATTTTAAATTGGAGAGATATAAGGATGCGGTTAAAAACTTAGAAAGGGCTATTCAGCTTGTAGATGACCCTGTAATCTATGACCATCTTGGTGATACTTATAAGAAGCTCGGAAATTATAAGAAGGCTCTCAAGATGTGGAAGAAGGCATTGGAATTGAATCCAAAGGATAAGAGGATTAAGAAGAAGGTGGGGGAGGTCCAGTCTCAATGAGGTATGGTTTCTCCTTTAGAGGTGTCTGGCTATCTCCTCTGCCATCTCAAGGGTTGTGTTTTTCCCTCCCATATCATAGGTTCTCACCTTCCCTTCCCTAATTACTCTTGCAACAGCACTCTCTAATCTTATAGATAATTCCCTTTCACCCAACCACTCCAGCATCAGCTTTACTGCTAAGATAGTAGCTATGGGGTTTACCTTATACTGACCTGCATATTTTGGGGCTGAACCATGGGTAGGTTCAAATACTGCATACCTATCCCCTATGTTCCCACTATAAGCGAAGCCAAGACCTCCAACAAGCTGAGCTGCTAAATCAGAGATTATATCACCAAACATATTTGAGGACACGAGGACATCGTATTCTTGAGGGTTCTTTACAAGCCACATTGCCATAGCATCCACATTAGCCTCTCTAAGTTCAATCTCAGGATAGTCCTTAGAAATCTCCCTTGCCTCCCTGAGCATCATCCCTGATGTCTCCCTTATCACATTGGGCTTCTCCACAATGGTAACAGACCTTCTCTTATTCCTTTTTGCATATTCAAATGCCTGTCGGATAATCCTTCTGCATCCTCTCTTCGTAAATATCCTTAAGGATATAGCCATATCCTGATTTTCTATCCCTCTAAATTTCCCCATCTTTGGATGCTTATCTATCACTTCTCTCAAATCCTCTGGCACAGGGAGATACTCCACCCCTGAGTAAAGCCCTTCTGTATTCTCTCTGAAGATTACCAGGTCTATATCGTCCCGATAATTCAAAGGGTTCCCTTTATAAGCCTTGCAGGGTCTTAAGTTTGTATAGAGGTCAAACTCCTGACGCAATCTGACAATAGGGCTGAAATAGGTAAGACCCTTCCCTTGAAGTTTTGGGTTGAGCTCTTTTGCTGCCTCCTCCTTAGGTTTTGATGTGATGGCACCAAAGAGGCAACAGTGGGTAGTCTTGAGCATCTCTAAGGTCCTGTCTGGCAGGGGATTCCCCTCCTCCTTCCAGAACTCCCATCCGATATCTCCATAGATATACTCAGCATCAAGCCCAATTCTTTTCAAGACTATCATTGCTGCTTCTGTAACATCTCTTCCCACACCATCACCCGGAAGGACTGCTATTCTGTATCTACTCATAATGGAAGGAATAGGCTGGCATAGGTATGGTTATGGGGATGGGTAAGCTTCCACCTCCACGAGCCATCCAGTTCTATGCCTTCGTATAAGAGAAGTCTTGCCCTGTTAGGGAAGATGAATTGAATTCCAAGGGCTATCCTGTTCTGAATATCACGCCAGGGGTCGGATACCCTTTCCCCTTCTATCCATCTTCTCCTTCTACTCCGCTGGTAGCCTATTATGAACTCTATTTTCGGGTTTAACCTATAATTCAAGTAGATAGAAGGTCCAAACCAGTCCCTATTATAGAGATTATGGAGCTTTTTAGTAAATCTGAACTGGATATCCATTCTCCATTTATCTGCAAAGAAGAGGTATAGATAGGGTTCTACCATCCATTTTTCAAAGGTATCTGAGACTACAGAATCAGTAAATTCCGCTCTGTCCTTAGACCCATTATACTCCCAGATACTTCCTATTTTAAATCTTTTAAAAGAATTTGTCTCTATCCTCCCATAACCTCTATAGGAGGAGAAGTATCTAATTCTATGATTCTCAGGGTCCTGGAGTTCCTTTTTTGCAGGCATAACATATTCTGCATAGTTCTTTACTCTGAAATACTCAAACTCTCTCCTAAATTCTAAGGTGAACTTGTAGGGGTAGGAGAGTTCTATATAGACATCCCTTTCTGGTCCTGGTGGGGTATTTTGCAGGGCAAAGTTATTATCAAAGTCTCTGATAATGAAGAAGAACTCTAAGTAGTTTAGTGGATTTGGGAACCAGGATATTCCAGCTCCGATCTCATCCTCACCCTTCTCAAAATGGGGGGTGACCATAAGATGAGCATAAAAGTCCCTTCTCAATTTTAAGAAAGGCTCAATCCTGTGAGTCTTTATAATCTCATCGTAGTCGTCCTTCTCATAATAAGAGTAGCGAGCACCAAAGCCCTTATAAAGGGGGTAGCGGACCTTAACCTGATAGAGGATATACCAGAGTTTTAAATCGAGGCAGCCCTGGGTAGAGCGGAAGGCTATAAGGGAGGAGTCATAAGCCATATCCCATTCAGATGGAAAACTCGCCCAGTTCATATCCATAAGATATAACTCATTAATATCCTCAGGCTCAGCCATTACTAAGAAAATAAAGAGTAAAGCCACCCCTTAGATTATCTATTATCCTCCCTTTGTCAACCCCAAGCTTGACAAAAAGGGAAATTTGGTTAGTCTAATAACCAAATGGGGGGAAATCTGGTTAGAGAGGTAACAAAATGGTGAGGATAAGGGAAATAATTGGGCAGAACCCTTGGTGGAAGTATGGGAAGGGGTTTATTAATTATGACCAGAATATTCAAAAAGCCAGACCTATCTTTTTTAAGAGAAAAGAGATAGAATTCCAGACAGGGGGGATCTATATCCTTAGAGGACCAAGACAGGTAGGTAAGACCACATATCTTAAGGATACGGTGAGGAGGTTGATAGAGAGAGGTATACCACCCCAGCATATCCTCTACCTCTCCTTAGACTTCTTTACCTCAAGAAGAGAGATGAGAAATGCGATAAACCGTTTCCTTGACCTTACAAAGGAAGCTTCCCGGATATACCTCCTTTTAGATGAGGTTACATCCGTTGAAGATTGGAATGCAGAACTGAAATATATGGCTGACCAGGGAATAAGTCAGAGGGGGGTGATTGTGGCTACTGGCTCAAGTGGGGTAAGGCTTAAAGAGAAGGGAGAACTCCTTCCAGGAAGGGGAGTAGAGGGGAATGAGTATTATATAAAACCTCTACCTTTTAGAAGGTTTGTGCTTCAGTCGATGGACTGGATAGCCAGCTATCTGGAGGATAAGAAATTGAGGGAAGGGATAAGGAGATTAGGGGATGTGCTTGAGAAATGTTCCATCGACCTCTCCAATACTCTAAAGGATATAGAGAAGGAGAGTCAGAGGATTATCCCTTTCAAAGAGGAGCTCTGGTATTTCTTTCAAATATATCTCCTCACAGGTGGATTGCCTGGAGTAATAAATCACTATTTCTCTAATAAAATAAAGGGCGAGGAGGGTATAGC
>CAZWJY010000123.1:0-924 GCA_964634335.1 uncultured bacterium | reverse complement strand
GGGTATAGCAGAAGAGGTAGGGGAAATATTTATCAGAGATGTCCTGGGTGACCTCTCAAGACTTCAGAGACAGGAGGCTATAGCAAGACAACTCCTGAAGGCGGTTGTGGAAAGATATGGCTCAAGATATACCTTCTCAAGGCTTTCCAGTGAACTGGAGAGGAGCCATATTACTTTGATAGACTACTCTGAGTTTCTAAAAGAATCCTTTATAAGCTTTATCCTTTATGCCTATGACTTTAATAGAAAAGAGCCAAAGTGGAAGGGAGATAAGAAGGTCTATTTCTTTGACCCCTTCGTATTCCATTGTGTAAAGAGCTATCTTACAGGAGAGAGACTGTGGGATATTATTACCAGAACAGAGGAGAATGAAGAGCTTCAGGGTAAAGTGGTGGAGGGAGTGGTTATTTCCCATCTGATGATACACAGGGAGATCCCTCTTCTCAAAAATGGGAGAACATTTCTTTGGTTCTATTATGATAAGAGCGGGAAGGAACTGGACGCAGTCCTTAAACGGAATGGGAAGTACTTAGGGATAGAGGTAAAATTCAGAACAGAAATAGGTAAAAGAATAGGGAGAGTTCCACAAATTGGGGAGTATATTCTCCTGAGCAGAGAAGATATAGGAAGAGAAGGGGATGTAATGGTTCTACCTGTGGATATATTCCTCTCCCTTCTCCCTCCCTCAGAGAGAAATATCTAATTTTCGGAAATTTGGTTAGTCTAATAACCAAATGGGGGGAAATCTGGACAATAGAGTAACCAAATAGATTTTTCAAAGGAAAGGAGAAGGGGTTTGACAACGATAAATTATTGAGTATAATCCTGCAGTGAAATATTTTGCCCAGATCGGAGAGAGGATATTGGAGATAGAGATAGAGAATCCACCCAAGGCGGATGGGAGGAGCTTTAGGATAACCCTTA
>CAZWJY010000122.1:0-5979 GCA_964634335.1 uncultured bacterium | reverse complement strand
CCCTGTGGTAGGGACCCATATGGGACCAGGTGCCTGGGCAGTCTCCTATCTCTTGATTTATTGAGGGTTGACAATTACTGTTAATGCAGTCTATCCAGAAATTCTAAAGCGATTCTGGCTGAGTTAGTTTACCAGTTCATTAAGATTATTACAAACTTTCTATTTATGGCAGGAAGATTAGACTCCTCTTGGGTTATAATAATAGAGGGCAAAGTCTCCCACACCCACTCCCAGTTTCTCAGCCACAATTCTACACTTTGCCTTTAGAAGAAAGAAGCAATCCCTATCTCTATCCACAAGGGATTCAAAATTTGCATGCCCCTTAGCAATAACTACATCTGAACTTTTAAGGGCTTCTCTCAACTCCTCTGATATAGAACGGAAATCTATACCCAAGAATCTTGAACCTGTGGGGATTATCTCTGCTATTCTATCAAGCCCTACCTCCTTTGCTTCCTGTTCACAGACATCATTGAGAATAGGTGCTGATTTTACTACCACCTTGATTCTAAAGCCTTTCAAATACTCAAGCACAAGTCTATCAAAATATACCTCTCCAGTATTATCAAGTATATAGAGTATACTTCTGGCATTATTCAATCTCTCTTTAAGGATTTCATAGTCATTATGGGCAAAACCCTTCTCCTCAGCTCTCTCAAGCTCCTTCTTAAGGTCAAAACCCCTTGACTGGGCACCCACATCCACACTATTTCCCATAGCAGCATAGAGGAGAGATAGAAAGAGAGGGTCGTCAGAGAGTTTCAGCCTATCTTCTATCTTTGGGATAAATTCCCCTACTATCCTTGACTCTTCTCTCTTTTCCTCCTTATAGGGGTCATCAGTTTTTAAAATCCTATACGCCTCCAGGATTGGATAGGTGGTGTATATATTAGGAGGGTCATCAAGGGAGAGGTCCTTAATCACTTTCAAAGCCCCCTTTGTTATCTCCTCCAGCATATCCTCCCTTCTTATCTTTTCTGCCATCCTCTGAACCTGATAGAGGACACAGGGGATGCATAGGGGATGAGTTCTCATGTCTTTAAGTGTTTCTTCTTTGCAGCAGGGAAGAGGACATTATTTAAAATGAGTCTATATCCTGGAGAATTCTTATGGAGACTCAAGTCTGTTGGAGGGTCTCCTATTCTATGAGCATAGTCTTCAGGGTCATGTCCACCCAGGAATGTAAAGGTCCCCTTCCCATAATTTCCATGGATATATTTCACCTCATCAGTGCCAGGCACCTCCCCAAGGATAGTTACTCCATCCTTTATCTTATCCCTGTGGAACCCTACATTCTGTCCCAGAAACTCCTTTACAAGGGCTGTATGGTCTTGGACAAGCATACAGGGGACAGGGTCATACTTTGCTGAAAAGTCAAAGAGAGAGAAATAGACCTCAGGACCTCTTCTCGTTGCCTCCTCATATACATCTATATCAGAATGCTCATAGATATAAGGGTTGGTAATTACTTTAAAATCCTTAAAAGCCAGGGTATTATTGTAGTTAAGTTTTGATTGACAGTTCGGGTCTACTTTATCCCCATCAAATACAGAGGGGACGATATCTGTATTAGCTGCTGCAAGGGCGATATCATAGGTATCTGTAGCAGAGCACATAGCAAAGACAAATCCCCCATTCTTGATATACTCTTTTATAGCTCTTGCCACTGCCAGCTTCAATTTTGATACCTTCTTAAATCCCAATGCCCTTGCCATAGCCTCATTCATCCTTACCTCCTCCTTATACCAGTCTGCATTAAAATAGGAGGCATAAAACTTACCATACTGACCTGTAAAATCCTCGTGGTGGAGGTGTAGCCAATCATAGTTCTCAAGCTTACCTCCCAATACCTCCTTATCCCATACGCAGTCATAGGGAATTTTCGCATACTCCAAGGCAAGTCTCACTGCATCATCCCAGGGTTCCTTATTTGGTGGGACATAGACAGCGATTTTGGGTGCCTTCTCTAATAGGATAGATTCCATATTTGATACCTCTATAGTCTGGCGAATCTTAAGCACTTCTTCATCGGATATAATCTGATAAAAGACTCCTAAGAGCCTACAATCCTTTTCTACCCTTGGGTCTAAATCCATCATAAAGGAACCTCCCCTATAATTCAGGAGCCATTCCACATCCTCTCCCATTTGGAGGGTGTGGTAGGCAACCCCATAAGCCCTGAGATGGTCGGTCTGGACAAGGTCCATAGGGATTAGAATCTTACCTGCATAGAGAGAGAAGGGTAGCCATATAAGGAGGTTGGAGGTAAGTGTGAAAAAGGCTTTTGCCACTCTCTTCTCAATCCTCACATTATAATTCTATCCAATCCTCCACTTATGTCAACAGGGGACAACTTAAACTCACTCACATTTACTGGGATTTAGATAATGTCATTGCGAGGAGCGTAGATGGCGGGCTCGTAATGACAGTTTATAGGTAAATTCAGGGGATAATTCTGGTTCCTGTCTTCCCTTCCACTGCCCTCCTTAGATTCTTCGGATCTGTTATAATAACCTCCCTCCCACCCCTTTTAAGAAACTCTATTGCAGAAATAATCTTTGGTCCCATAGAACCAGGGGGGAACTGTCCCTGCTTTAAAAGCCTCTCCGCTTCTTTTATTTTAATAACCCTTAAGGGTTTCTGAGAGGGTCTATTATAATTGATATACACATACTCTACCGCTGTAGATATCAGGAGGACCTCTGCCCCTATCTGGGAAGCCAGAAGGGCTGATGCCCTATCCTTATCTATGACAGCAGCTATACCCCTTAATTTATTCCCTTCTCTGATAACAGGAATCCCTCCCCCACCTACTCCAATTACTACAACTCCTGAACTTACCAACCTTCTAATCTCAGAGGATTCAACAATCTCTAAGGGTTTAGGAGAAGGGACTACCCTTCTATAACCTCTCCCTGCATCCTCCATTACCACCCAGCCCCTTTTTCTCTTCAATTCCAGAGCCTCAGATTTGGTGTAGAACGGACCTATAGGTTTGGTAGGTTCTGAAAAGGCTGGGTCATCCTTATCCACCACTACCTGAGTTATTACAGTCACAATCTCTTTTTCTATACCTCTTTCTAAGAAGACATTACCCAGAGCCTGCTGGAGCATATATCCAATCTCAGCCTGAGTGATAGCATTACAGATATCCAAGGGAATCTCTGGAAGGATATTACGTGTAAGATAAGAACGGAGGAGTTCCAATCCTACCTGTGGTCCATTCCCATGGGTAATTACAATCTCAAAGCCCTTTTTAACCAGGTCTGCTATATTCTTGCAGGTCTCCTGCACAGTCTTTCTCTGAGAATCAAAGGAGGCATGGGGACCTCTGATAAGAGAATTTCCACCCACAGCTACTACTGAAATATTCTTCATATCCCATTCTATAACGATTGGAGGAGATGTCAAGGAAAAGTCCCTCTTGACATAGAAGGAGGTATCCATATAATCTTGTATGCCGATTAGAGAGTTTAAGTGTAAAAAATGTGGAGAGGTCTTTGAGGCTCTCATCCTAAGGAGAGAAGAGAGAGGTTCTGTTCGCTGTCCTGAGTGTGGCTCCTCTAAGCTAATCCCTCTCATCTCCTCTTTTAGCCTTAAGGGGGATAGTTCCTCTGTTTGTAGTAGTTGTACTATGACAAACTGTAAGACCTGTAGGTTATGACAGTTACTAAGCGTGACCTGACAGAGGCGGTCTCCAATGCTATGGGACCTCTTATTACTCGGAAAATGGTGGGTATTATTATCGATAGGTTCCTAAGGGAGATCGTCAAGGCTCTTTCACGAGGAGAGAGGATTGAACTGAGAGGTTTTGGGATTTTTGTCACAAAGCCAAGGAAGGCAAGGAAGGCTCGTAATCCTAAGACTGGTGAATCCGTTTTTGTGCCTTCTCGGATTGTCCCTGTATTTAAGCCATCTAAGGAATTGAAGGAGATAGTGAAAGAAGGGTAATTATGCCTTGTGGTAGAAAGAGAAAGCTTGCAAAAGTAAAGAGGCACAAATTTAAGAAACGTCGCAAACAGCAACGCCACAAGAGGAAATAGAATTAGCGCCCGTAGCTCAGGGGATAGAGCGTCTGGCTCCGGACCAGAAGGTCGCCCGTTCGAATCGGGTCGGGCGCTTAGATATCCTATGGAATTCTATAAGGTCATAAAAGAGAGGAGAAGTATCCGAGAATATAAACCTGACCCTATACCCGATGATGTCTTAAAAAGGGTCTTGAATGCTGCAAGGCTTGCCCCTTCTGCAAAGAATATCCAGCCCTGGAGATTTATCGTGGTGAAGGATGAGAAGTTGAGACATATCCTTGTGGAAGCCTGCCATTACCAGGAGTTCATTGCTCAGGCACCGGTCATTATCTGTGGAGTCGCTTTGGAAAAGGAAGCCTATGCAGAGATGGGTGAGTATCTAAACTCCTATCCTGTAGACCTTGCAATAGCCTTAGACCATCTCATCTTAGCTGCAACCAATGAGGGTCTTGGAACCTGCTGGATAGGGTCCTTTAATGAGGAGAAAGTGAAGAGGGTCCTGGGTATACCAGAGGATGTAAGGGTAGTAGCTCTCACCCCCTTGGGTTATCCTGCAGAATCCCCTCCGCCAAGACCAAGAAAGCCCCTGTCTGAGATTGTATTCTATAATAGATGGAAAAGTTCATAATCCTTGGAGGAAGGAGGCTCTCAGGTAAGGTGAGGGCATCCACTTCTAAGAATGCTACTCTCCCTATTATGGCTGCATCTCTTCTATCTGAAGAACCTACAATTATCAAAAATGCCCCTAAGCTCACAGATGTAGAGACAATGATGGAGATGCTTACAGCCCTGGGAGTAAAGGTTAAAAAAGAAGGGAAGAATCTCTATATAGACCCATCTGGGAGATTAAACCCTGAGGCACCCTATGAGATAGTGAAGAGGATGAGGGCATCCTATTATGTCCTCGGTTCACTCTTAGGAAGGATGAGGAGGGCAAAGGTTGCCTTTCCAGGAGGATGTGCTATAGGACCAAGACCCATAGACTTACACCTAAAGGGGATGGAGAAACTGGATGCAAAGGTAAAGATAGAGCATGGATTTATAATAGCAGAGGCATCCTCTCTTAAAGGGGCTGAGATGACCTTGGAAGGACCCTCTGGCTCCAGTGTTGGTGCTACCTGTAATGTAATGCTCGCAGCCACTCTTGCTAAAGGGAGGACAGTGATAAGATGTGCAGCCTGTGAGCCTGAAGTTGTAGACCTCGCCTCCTTTTTAAATAAGATGGGAGCAAAGATAAGAGGAGCAGGAACACCTGTTATCACTATAGATGGCGTAAAGAGACTGAAGGGAGTGGAGTATAAACCCATCCCTGATAGGATAGAGACCGCTACCCTACTTGTAGCAGGAGTAATTACCAGAGGGGAGGTAGAGGTTACCCACTGTATTCCAGAGCACCTCAGAAGTGTATTGGAAAAATTGGAAGAGGCTGGAGCAGAGATTGAGCTCTCAAAGAACTCTATAAGGGTAAGAATATCAGAAAGACCAAAATCCTTAAGGATAACCACTGCCCCCTACCCTGGATTTCCCACCGATATGCAGGCGCAGTTTATGGCTCTCTTAAGTCTGGCTTCCAATACAAGTATTATTACTGAGACCATCTTTGAGGCAAGATTCCTTCATGCCTTAGAGCTTGGAAGGATGGGGGCAGACATAACCCTTGAGGCAAATAGAGCAATCATAAAAGGAGTAGAGAAGTTAACAGGCGCTCCAGTAATGGCTTCAGACCTGAGGGCATCAGCTGCCCTTGTCCTGGCAGGACTTGCCGCAGAAGGGAGAACAGATGTTTCAAGAATCTATCACTTAGATAGAGGTTATGAACACTTAGAAAAGAAACTGAATAGTCTTGGCGCCTCTATAAGGAGGGAAGAGGAGTAAAAACCCTTATATAAGCCTAAACAACTCCTCCACCCAGTCAGAGTCTCTTAAAAATAGAACATGTCGCCTTATATAT